>CAIYXD010000063.1 GCA_903930085.1 uncultured Flavobacteriia bacterium | reverse complement strand
TAAAAATAAGCCAATCAGTAAACCTAAATCACCTATTCTATTCATAATAAATGCCTTGCGCGCAGCAATTCCATTTAACATTCCTTTTTGTGCATCGCTGTAATGGAATCCAATCAATAAATAGGAACAAATCCCTACACCTTCCCAACCGAAGAATAGCATAAAATAGTTACTTCCAAGAACGAGAATCAACATCGCAAAAATGAAAAGATTGAGGTAGGTGAAAAACTTGTAATAACCTTCATCTTTTTTCATGTAACCCATGGAAAATAAATGAATCAACGCGCCTATTCCGGTAACGATGAGTGTCATCCAAATAGATAAAGCATCCACTTGTATTCTTGCGTTCAAGGAAAAATCTTCGGTAGTAATTAACGAGAAAAGATGTGTTATTTTCTCCTCGGATTGGCTACCAAAAACGATAACTGCCAATGCAAAAGAGAGAAACATTACGCTTGTTGCTATTGAACCTACAAGTACATTTGGAAGATTTTTACCAAACACGCCATTGAAAAAAGCTCCCAACAGCGGCAATGCCAAAATAGCTAGTATTAATTGATCTACTGACATTGAATTAACCTTTTAATTTATTAAAAATCCCAACATCCGTTGTTCGAATATTTCTATATGCCATTACGAGAATTGAAAGTCCAACCGTAGCTTCCGCAGCGGCGACAACCATGATGAAAAAGACAAATATTTGTCCGTCCGATTTTCCGAAATATGTTGAAAATGCTACCATCAATAAGTTCACAGCATTGAGCATGAGTTCAATACACATTAAGAGAATAATTGCGTTTCGGCGAATCATTACACCAACTACTCCAATTACAAAAAGTATGGTGGATAAAACGATGTAAAAATCGATGGATACGCCGTTTTGAAAAATTGTTGCTAAAACCATTGTTAATCTATTAATTGTTTTTCACGTTTCCCCAATAATACAGCGCCTACCATTGCTGCAATAAACAAGACAGAAGAGATTTCAAATGGCAAAACGTATTTTGTAAACAGTATTTGTCCAAGATTTTCAACGAGACCAATATTATCCGATTGATCTACTGTTGCTGCTGCGATTACAAGTCCATCTTTTAGTGCTGCAATTAAAACAATGAATAAAATTCCACCTGCAACAAGTGCGGCAAACTTTACAAAGACGCTATTTTTAGGCTCATTTTCTTTGCTTAAATTCAAGAGCATGAGTACAAATAGAAACAATACCATGATTGCACCAGCGTATACAATAATGTTCACTGCGGCGATGAATTGTGCATTCATTAAAATATAGTTTCCGGAGATAAAAAAAAACGTTAGCACCAGAAAAAGTACACTTTTCACCGGGTTTTTACTGATAATAACCATTAGCGCTGAGCCAATGGTCAATCCACCCATTATTATTGCGAATGTTTCTAAGTTCATAATTCCGATCTTTTACCCGTATGTTGTCTTTTTGAAATATCAATTCGCTGATCTACTGGCTCGACCAATCGATCTTTGCCATAAATAAATTCGTCCCGTTCAAAATTTGCAGGAAGCAAGCGATCGGTCAGGAATATTGCCTCTTTTGGGCAAGCTTCTTCGCAGAGTCCACAAAAAATACACCGAAGCATATCGATTTCGTACATTTCAGCATATTTTTCTTCGCGGTAGAGATTTTCCTCTCCTTTAACGCGTTCGGCTGCAACCATCGTAATCGCTTCTGCAGGACAAGCAACCGCACACAAACCGCACGCAGTGCAATTCTCTCGGCCTTGTTCATCTCTTTTCAGAACGTGTAATCCTCTGTAAATTGGCACTAAAACACGTTGTTCCTCTGGATATTTTAAGGTATTATTCTTGCGGAATAAATGCTTAAACGTAATCCACATTCCGCTAAAAATAGCAGGAAGATAGATTCTCTCCAAGAATGTCATTTTTTTATTTGAAACGACTTTTTTTCTATTGCTCAAACTTTGCATATTCGACAAATTAATTAAACCATCCCTCATTAAAGGCGATGACAAGTCCAGTAATCAACATATTAATCAAGGCCATTGGAATCAAACTTTTCCAGCCAAGATGCATCAATTGATCAAAACGAAAACGCGGTAAAGTCCATCGAATCCACATGAAAACAAACATAAATAGGAATGTTTTTGTGAACATTGCAACCACTCCTAAAATGGCTAAAGTATTGCCATCAAAATGATCCATCCATGGGAAATTAAACCCACCAAAGAATAAAATAGAAATAATAGCGGAGGAAATAAACATACTTACATACTCTGAGAATAGATAGAATCCCATTTTCATCGCGCCATATTCTGTGTGGTAACCGCCAATCAATTCGCTTTCACATTCCGGTAAATCAAAAGGAGCGCGATTCGTTTCCGCCAAAGCACAAATAAAGAAAATTATAAATGCCACAGGCTGGTAAAATACATTCCAATTCATACCATGCTGGGATTCAACAATTTTATTCAAACTTAGACTCCCTGTTAACATAACAATTGTAATCACACAAATACCCATTGCTAATTCGTAGGAAATCATTTGTGAACTTGCTCTAATTGCACTAAATAAGGAGAATTTATTGTTTGACGCCCAACCACCAATCATAATTCCGTAGACACCAATCGATAGAAATCCCATGATAAATAAAATTCCGATGTTGACATCTGCGACCTGCAATTCAATCGTATTTCCTGCAATTTCTATGTCTGAACTCCACGGAATAACCGCGCCCGTCATCATGGAAGTGAATATGGCTATTCCAGGACCGAGAATAAAAAGCCATTTATCTGCAGCAGCCGGAATAAAATCTTCTTTGAAAAATAATTTCCCACCATCTGCCAAAGGCTGCAAAATTCCGAAAGGACCAGCGCGGTCGGGACCTATCCGATCTTGAAACCAAGCAGCAACTTTGCGTTCCAAATACGTCGCGTAAGCAGCAATTCCAAGCGTAATTAAAAATAGTAATCCTATAAAAAGTAATTTTTCAATAATCTCACTTGTTTCCATCCGAAATATTTTTAGTTGAATTACTTCGTGGACTTATATATTTCCCTTGCGATATTACAGAATGTCGGTTTATTGTTCTAGGTCCGATAATATTCCAATTTTCAGGACTCTTTTTATCGAAGCGACACGTATTGCAAATCCATCCAGGTTTACCGTTCTGATCTTCTACTTCGCCATATTTATCCTTTCGTGCCGTAACCCTATAAATTTCGTTTCCAAACATCCATAAAAGAACATTTCCGGAACACTTATCGCAGGCACAAGAAGCTTCCATTGGTTTTAAAAACCAAACACGACTTTTGAAACGGAAAGTTTTGTCGGTTAACGCACCAACTGGACAAACATCTATCATATTTCCAGAGAAATCATTGTCAACCGCTTTTTCAATGTACGTGCTGATTTCAGAATGTTCCCCACGATTTAATACGCCGTGAACGCGCTTATCCGTCAATTCATCTGCAACATGCACACATCGGTAACATAGAATGCAGCGATTCATGTGTAATTTAATCTTATCGCCAATATCAATTGGATCAAATGTTCTTCTTTCTTCTTCGTAACGCGTTTTTTCCGCACCATGTTCATAAGAAAGATCCTGCAAATGGCATTCGCCAGCTTGATCGCAAACAGGACAATCCAAGGGATGATTAATCAGTAGAAATTCGACGATTGCACCACGATTTTCGTGCACTCTTTCGCTTGTTTTATTTTTAACGACCATTCCGTCCATTACTGGCGTGGAACAAGAGGCAACAAGTTTTGGCATTGGACGCGGATCTTTTTCGGATCCGGCAGCAACTTCTACCAGACACGTTCTACATTTACCGCCAGTGCCTGGAAGTTTGCTGTAGTAACACATTGCTGGAGGAACAACTTCACCGCCGATTTTGCGTGCAGCATTTAAAATGGTTGTTCCTTCTTCTACCTCTATTTGTACGTTGTCAATGGTAATTTTTACCATAATTTATATCTTTAATAGCGTTTTAAAGCGTTTTAATTTACTGCATCAGTGACTCTTTCAATAAGAGACCATAATTTCTACTTTGTGATTCTTCACGGTGCGTTACGTGCCATTCAAATTCTTCGCGGAAATGTCTAATTGCTGCTGCAACCGGCCAAGCAGCTGCATCTCCAAGTGGACAAATCGTATTTCCTTCAATCTTTTTATTAATATCTTCCAATAATTCAATATCCCGCAAATTTCCGTTACCATGTTCCAAACGATTCAAGACTTTTTCCATCCATCCAGTTCCTTCGCGGCATGGAGAACATTGTCCGCAAGATTCATGCGCGTAGAAACGTGCAAAATTCCATGTGTTTCGGACAATACATTGGTCTTCGTCAAAAACAATAAATCCACCTGAACCGAGCATCGAACCACTTGCAAATCCGCCATCCGCCAAACTTTCATACGACATCAAGCGATTTTCACCTGCTGCAGTTTTAGTTACCAAATGTGCAGGAAGAATTGGAACAGATGAACCGCCAGGAACGCAAGCTTTCAGCTGTTTGCCGTTTGCAATTCCACGACACCAATCGTCTCCATAAATAAATTCCTCAACAGACAAACCCATTTCTAACTCGTAAACTCCCGGTCTTGAAACATTTCCGCAAGCAGAAAATAATTTTGTTCCCGTACTTTTACCGATTCCAATTTTTGCATATTCGTCGCCACCATCGTTTACGATTGCTACAACAGACGCTAAACTTTCAACATTATTTACAACACTTGGACAACCCCATAATCCTTTAACAGCAGGAAAAGGTGGTTTCATTCGTGGGTTTCCTCTTTTTCCTTCCAGAGATTCAATCATTGCAGTTTCTTCCCCGCAAATATATGCTCCACCGCCTGGTGCAACACGTAAATCCAAATCAAATCCAGAACCTAAAATATTTTTTCCTAAAAATCCTGCTGCATACGCTTCTGCGATTGCTTTTTCAAGAATATCTAGAATCCACATATATTCTCCTCGAATATAAATGAACGACAAATTAGAACCGAGAGCATAGCTGGAAACGATCATTCCTTCAATCAATCGGTGCGGAATTTTCTCCATCAAGTAACGGTCTTTAAACGTACCTGGCTCACTTTCGTCTGCGTTACACAATAAATATCTTGGAACGCCCTCCGGTTTAGCTAGAAACGACCATTTCATTCCCGTTGGAAATCCTGCTCCTCCTCTACCTCTGAGTCCAGATTTTTGTACCTCCTCAACTACTTGTTCAGGAGACATTGTTTTCAGTGCTTTTTCAACAGATCGATAGCCACCATTTTTGCGGTAAACCGCATAGGTTTCTATTCCTGGTATTTCATCATGTTCTAAGAGAATCTTTCTTGCCATGCTTTTTTTAATTATTTTGGAAACTCACCTGAACGGTAAGCCGCAATAAGTTCGTCCACTTTTTCTTTTGTAAGGTGTTCGTGGTATTTTTTTCCACATTGGAGCATAGGGCCATAACCGCACGCACCAAGACATTCAACTGTTTTTAGTGTGAAAAATCCATCCTTGGAAGTTTCGCCAATTTTGATATCTAACTTTTCTTGAATATAGGAAATGATGGAATCACTGCCTACCAACATACAAGGTCCGGTGCGGCAAACTTCAAATACAAATTTTCCCGTTGGTTCCAAATTGAACATCGAATAAAAGCTAGCCACTTCATATACCTCAATTGGTTCAATAGAAAGTACTTCAGCAACATAATCCATTGATTCAATGCTCAACCAACCACCAAATTCCTCCTCCGCAATATGTAAAACACGGAGAATCGCACTTTTGTGTTTTCCTTCCGGGAATTGACTCATTAAGGATTGGATTTCAGTCATTTTCTCCGCACTGAAAACTGGTTTTTCAGAATGCCTTTTGCTAATATCAACTTCTGTGTTACTCATAATTTATGCGTCTAATTCGCCAGCAATTACATTCATACTACTCAATGTCAAAACTGCATCACTAATGGATTGACCTGTAATCATTTCAGGATAAGCCTGGTAATAAATAAAGCATGGTCT
>CAIYXD010000062.1 GCA_903930085.1 uncultured Flavobacteriia bacterium | reverse complement strand
TATAAAAAGTCCTTTTGACGATTTATTTTAAAGAAAACAACGAAACCACTTTTATCGCTTAGCAACTAAAAATCGGTATACTAGCGATATAAAAAGACTATCTTTATCGCATATATATAAGCAATAACTCAACGTGTATCCTAATATACTCGTTTAAAATATTAAAATGTTTAGATATGAAAAAACTTCTACTAACAATTATCCTGTTTTGGATTACGGGATATAGTTATTCCCAATTAACAAATGCTGAAGTATACAGCTTTGAAATAGGAGATGTACTTCAAACAAAACGAACGAGTGGCGGTACACCCGGATATCTGTATGAATTAGATACGATCGTTAATAAAGTGGTGGGATCTGGAATTGTAACATACACAATACAGCGACACACAGTTTTTATTGGACCGGTATCATCAGAAACACCCAGCGTTGAAACACTTGTCGTAAACAATTTGAGTTCTGCAGCGAATCATTACTTATACGTTTCCTGTTTACCACCTATAGATAGTTCCTATACAGATTTATGTGGACAAGGAATAGACCAAAGAAAGTCCGATTGGGACACGAGTTGTTTTGAACCACCTATGTGGATTTCGACACTTCATGAAGGATTGGGAGGTCCATATTATTCTATAGTAGATTATTCTAATTTGCTTGACCTAAATTACGAGTTGATTTATTCCAATACTGTCCAATGGGGGCCATGTGGATCGTATTTCGATGTGGTAGTGGGAATGGAAGAAGAGATCACAGAGGAATTTACTGTCTCTCCAAATCCTGCTTCAAAAGAATTGTTAATCAATGGAATTGGAGATGAATTTGAAACTAGATTTTCCATTATTAATTCCCATGGTAAACTAATTCGAACAGCCTATCTAATTAATTCGAGTATTGACATTTCCGAATTAGAAATGGGAATTTATTACCTAAAGCTAGAAACAGATACTTCAATTGAGATACTAAAGTTTATTAAAGTATAGATGTGCTTATAACACACACTTAGCAAAAAAGCCGGAATCTTGGTTCCGAAAGACAATTAATTAAAAACTTTAGATCTTGGATCGCACCGCCGAAGGCAGCACCGAAGGTAAATAAAACTAATTTTAAAAATCGGCTTCTTCGCCAAGCGCGAAACCGTTAGCAGACATTATAACTGAAACGTGGAAAAACATAAGATTTAATCAATGAAAAACATTTTTACAGCAATTTTTACAACTTTATTATTTGTTTCTTGTAAACTCACAAAAGAAACTTATGAAAGTGGCGAATTAAAGAAAATTGGAAAAACTTCAAACAGTTTAAAATCTGGAAATTGGAAATTTTACCATAAAAATGGAGAGATCTTTCAAAAAGGTAAATATCGTGATGGAAAAGAAATTGGAATCTGGAAAATCTATCACGAAAATGGAAAATTGCATCAGATTGGAGAATTTAACGAAGGAAAACAAAATGGAGAATGGAAATTTTTTCACGAAAACGGAAATAAAGAAGGAATTGGAACACTAGATAATGGAAAATTAATTGGTCAATGGAATTGGTTTCATACTAATGGAAAAATCTATACAGAAAGATTATATTCTGATGGAAAACTAATAACTATAATAAGTTGTTTTGATGGAAATGGAAAGCTATTAGATAAAGGCACTTTAAAAGACGGAAATGGAACACTAAATTTATTTGATATTGAAGGGAATTTAATAGAAATTCAAAACTTTAAAGATGGTGAATATGTAAAATAACGATCTGCCAACAGCCGTTTGGCAAGATTATGAATTTTGTGGTTAATTTGCTTTTCGTAAGAAATTTTTTCTTTGAGGAAATAAACGATTACGAAGTTAGCAAGCTCGTCAAGCGGCGGATCGTTAGCAACCATACCCGAAAAACGTGAATAAATAGTTTTGCAACTGATGCGTATTTGGTGTATATTTACACCATAACTTAATTATCATGAGAAGACAAAGTATTTCATTTACAGAACCTAATGACGAATGGTTAAAGAATCAAATTGCTAATAAAGAATACTCAAGCAAGAGTGAATTAGTTAATGATTTAATTCGTCAAGCAAGAAATCAAAATAATCAAATCGATTTAATTAGATTAAAATTAGATAGAGCTGAAAAATCTGGATTTACAACCGATTCCAAATCAGAAATTTTGAAGCATTCTATAAGTTTGCTTAATGGGTAAATACAAATTAAGCAATGTTGCAAAGGAAGATTTGATCAGAATCCATCATTACGGAGTTAAGCAATTTGGGATAAAACAAGCGGACAAATACATTGACTC
>CAIYXD010000061.1 GCA_903930085.1 uncultured Flavobacteriia bacterium | reverse complement strand
TGTATGTCTTGGCCATTCCCAGTTGTCTGTGTCGCCACCAAATTTCCCAACATTTTCTGGAGGTGTTCCTACCAAACGAACATCTTTATAGTCTTGGTAAACGAAATAATAGAATTCATTTCCTTGGAAGAACGAACGAACAGAAACGGTATATTTTCCGCCTTCATTGTTTTCTTTTTCAATCAATGCAATTTCTTGGTTGATTGCTTTTTCACGTTCTAATTCGGTCATTCCTGCATTTACTTTTGCAAGGATTCGTTTAGAAACATCGTCCATACGAACGAAAAAACGAACGTACAAACTTTTCGGCTTTAATTCTTCTTTCTTTGTTGCAGCCCAGTAGCCATTCTTCAAATAGTTGGAAGCTGGCGTTGAAAGTTCAGCAATCGCATCGTAACCACAGTGGTGATTGGTTAATAATAAACCTTCTTTTGAAATAACTTCTGCCGTACAACCGCCATTAAATTGAACAATTGCATCTTTTAAAGAATGGTTGTTAATGGAATAAATTTCTTCCGCTGTTAACTGAAGTCCCATTTTCTGCATATCGCGTTGGTTTAAACGATCGATAAACATCAAGAACCACATTCCTTCATCTGCTTTGGCAAACGAGCCAATCATCAAAACGAAGGCTAATAAACTAATTTTAAATTGTTTCATTATTCTGTTTTTGGTTTTATTAAAACTTGAGGGGTAAAAATACATACTTTTCTGCAATTATTTTTATGCTTTAATCTATAGATTTTAATTAATTACCTAAAAATTAGTTCATCTGAAAACAACCAAGTTTCACTGTTTGCTCCCAAATGCCATTCTGGACACTTTCCATAATTCTTTGCCCGCAAACGAAATGCAAGTATTGGTTTGTCGGAATTTGTTTTTTGATAGAAATCCTTGTTGGTAGGGCCGACATACGAACTGTAATTTGGAATGGAAGTAGGGCTATCGAAGTAGGAAGCTAGAGGATGAATTGTTGCTATAACAGGAAGTTTTTCGAAGTTAATGCCATCGTAAGAAATTTCAATTTCAATTTGGGAAGGATAAAAAATCCATGATTTCATGTCTTGTAGGCAACTGATTCCAATTTCTTTTAAAACTCTTGGCGATTCAAATGTAACTTCTGCCATTAAATCTTGCGTCCAAAAACCCTGGTAATCGCCAGTTCGAAACTCATTTGCTCCTTGCACGCCATCGATTAACGTGTTTTTTCCGGATGCTGCATATTGGTGTGAATAGTCACTTTTTAAGGTCAATTGAACTGTTTTGTCGCGTTTTATGAAATCTGCCTTAACCCAAGGACTAAAGGACACATGTCTCCCGGGCATCGAATTATTTCCACCATAATCGATTGTTGAAACTTGGCGCGCTTCTAATTCTGTACTTTCTGTAATTAAAATCGGAGAAGCGTAAATAAAAACCTGGTTGGTATCTTTAGTGTTTCGGTATTCAATTTTAATTTTTTCTTGGTTAATCGGATTTTGGTGACCAAGTTTCACATTAGTTACATCGTCAAAAATTCGATTTTCGCTTAGAAAAAATGGGGAAGGAGTAAACCCGAAATTCAACACAGTTTCTTTTGTAATTGGGGATGATGCTGAAGAAAATGATTTTTCACTTGGTTCAGGTCCCATTTCAAAGATAAGTTCACCGCCAGCTAAAAGAGAAGAATGATGCATTCCCAAAGTTGTCCAATCTGCTCCGTTTAATGTTATGGATTGAATATACTTGTTGTTCTTTGAATTGTTTAAAGCTTTAATTTTTAGGTTTTTATTATTGTCTAATTGAATTATAGCTTCATCAATAATTGGTCTTCCAAATTCATACCACGCATTACCAGGCGCAATTTGATACATTCCTAAAGCACTTAAAACATACCAAGCTGACATTTGACCACAATCTTCATTTCCAGAAAGTCCATCCGGCTTTGGAGTATAAAGTTCCCGTTGAATCTTATCAATATATTCAGCCGATTTGAATTTCGAATTGGTATAATTATACAAATACGCCATGTGGTGCGAAGGTTCGTTTCCATGAGCATATTGACCGATTAAGCCTGTAATATCCGCTTGGTCTCTTCCAAGCAAATCGGAATTTGTTGTAAATAATTTATCCAGCCAATTTTCAAGAGAATCCTTTCCGCCAATCATTTCCCTAAGTAAATAAATTGCATGTGGCGCGTAAAGGGAATATTGCCAGCTATTTGCTTCTGTGTAATTGAAATTCACTTCAGCTGGAGCAAATGGGGAATACCAGGCGCCATCTCGTCTTGCTCGCATGAATTTAGTAGAAGGGTCAAATAAATTGATAAAATTCAAGCTGCTTTTGTAGTATTCGGAATAGATATTCATTTTCCCTAACCTAGTTGCCATTTCTGCAATACAATAATCGTTGTAAGCGTATTCCAAGGTTTTGGATACTGATTCTGGTTCATCTCCTGAACTAATAAACCCTTTCTCTCGAAATTGTTTTTTTCCAAGTTCATCAATTTTCGAAGTAAAAACCATTGCTGCAAGTGCTTTTTCAGCATCGAAACCACGAATTCCTTTCATGTATGCATCTGCAATAACGGAAACGCTGTGGTAGCCAATCATACAATCTGTTTCGTTAGCCGCGAGTTCCCAAACCGGTAAATCTCCTCCTTGTTCGTATTGTCTTAAAAAGGTATGAATAAATTCATTTGTTCGTTTCGGTTGAATCAAGGTATATAAAGGATTTGCTGCGCGATACGTATCCCAAAGCGAGAAAACTGTATACTGTGAAATCCCATCTGTTATGGTATGTATTTGATTATCTCTTCCGCGGTAACGTCCATCTGTATCGTTGAAAATATTTGGTTGAATCATCGTGTGGTACAAAGCGCTATAAAAATTAACAAGAACGTCTTTGTCGTCTGTTTGAATTGAAATTTTACCTAATTCATCTTCCCATTTCCGAACGGTTTGCGCGCGAACAGCGTTAAAATCCCAATCTTTAATTTCACTTTCAAGATTCTTTTGCGCACCAAATTCGTCTACCGCAGACATTCCAACTTTAAGTAAAAGTGTCGTTGTTTTTTCAGGAAATACCAGGAGTAATTTGTGGTTTCCATCCTTTGTAATCCGTTTTGCTTTTTCATACGGAACACTTGTTTTCAAGTAAAAATAAAAGTGTTGTTCATTCGCCCATGCGGCAGAAATTCGCGCACCGGATATCGTATGTTTATCTTTAACTGTTAACGCGTAATTCAATAGTTTATCCCGATGATCAAGATCAATAAGGATATATTTTTTTCCTTTTTTAGTGTTAAATGTATATTCATGCATACCGGAACGTTCCGCAACGGTTAGTCGAACGGAAATATTTTCATCCAATAATTTCACTTCGTAATAACCTGGAGATGCGTTTTCCTGTTCATGCGAAAATTTCGATCCATAACCTTTAGGATCTTTATATCCTGGTGTTATTTTAGCATTTCCACTTTGCGGAATAATTAATAAATCGTTGTAATCCGGCACGCCAGTTCCACTAAGATGTGTGTGGCTAAAACCATAAATTATCGAATCCGAATAATGGTAACCCGAGCAACCATCCCAACCTTCGTAGCGCGTGTCTGGGCTCAATTGCATCATTCCAAATGGAGCAGAAGCGCCTGGGAATGTATGCCCGTGTCCACCAGTTCCAATAAATGGATCTACAAATAAACTTTTTGAACTGTTTTTGGAATTTATGGTTTGAAAATCGATGTATTTCTTGCGGATTTCCTGGCTTTTTGAAAGCGCTTCAATTCCGTTTACTTGCGCAAAAACAACGTTTCCAAAATGTATTGAAAGTTGCGCGATTAGTAGTATACGTATGAACATATTATTTTTTATTAATTTCCCAAAAAACATGCGCTGCAGTGCCTAAAACAGCAGCATTTTTGTCGTGCAAAGTGGATATTCGAATGTCAATTTTATTCTTGTAAATAACCAGGATATTATCTTCGAGGTGCTGCTTCACGCGTTTTGCGAAATTCATTTTACTTTGGGCAATACCACCAAAAAGTACGTATGCTTTTGGACTAGAAAAACATGCGAAATCTGCCAAAGCGGAACCGAGCATTTGCGCAGTAAATTCAACAATTTCATTTGCGAAAAGATCATTTTGATCTGCCCAGTCAAAGACATCTTTAGCTGTCGGGTTTTCAATGAAAGTTAGCGCAGAAAAAGATTTATTAATCGATTCTAATTCATGGATACTTTTCACAACGCCAGTGGAAGAGCAATACGTTTCCAAACAACCTTTGCGAGAACATCCGCATAATCTGCCGTTTGGAACCATTCGAATGTGTCCGAATTCTCCTGCAAATCCGTCGTGGCCGTATACAATTTTTCCATCTACAACAATTCCGCTCCCAAGTCCTGTTCCCAAGGTTATGCTTACAAAATCTTTCAAATCTCGGGCGTTTCCGAAAATCATTTCGCCCATCGCTGCAGCATTTGCGTCGTTGGTCAAGAAGGTTGGTTTTTTAAATTTTTCTTCAAACATTTTAGCAAGCGGAATGATTCCTTTCCAAACTAAATTTGGCGCGTATTCAATATTTCCAGTAAAATAATTCCCGTTTGGTGCTCCAATTCCAACACCAATGATGGATTCTAAAAGTCCTTGTTTTTCTAAATCAGCATAAATTTCATCTATCAATTGCACCGGCAAGGGAAAATCTTTTGTTGGAAAGTCCCGTTCGTAAATTATTTCGCCGTCGCGCGTAACCAATCCATATTCCGATGATGTTCCACCAATATCAATTCCTAGCGCCAAGTAATCTATCATATTTGTTTTAATTGCTAATTAGGGGGTAAAAATAGAGTTTAATGGTTAATTATATGCCATTCTTTGTAAAACTGCTGTAAGAAAATATCCATAAAATCGTGACGTTCACTTCCAATTTCTTTCGCTGCTTCGGTATGCAGCCTATCTTTTATAAGTAATAATTTTTCGTAAAAGTGATTAATTGTATGGCTTTTTGCGGTAGCATACTCTTCAAATGAAGAATGCATTTTAGGCTTAAAATCTGGCAAATATAGTGCGCGATTTTTATTTCCACCAAATGCAAAAGCCCGTGCTATTCCAATTGCGCCAATTGCATCTAAACGATCTGCATCCTGCACAATTTTCCCTTCCAAACGTATCATTTCGTCTGGAACATTTGCACCTTTATAGGATACGCCATCCACAATTTCCTTTACGGCTAAGGCAATTTCAGTCGTACAACTTAATTTTTTCAATAATTCAAAGGCAACCGTTCCGCCATGGTTTAATTTACCGCCATTCATTTTGTGATCCGAAATATCGTGAAGTAGCGCAGAAAGTTCAATTATCAATCGATTTCCTCCTTCTTTTTCCTGCAAAAGACAAGCCATTGCGTGCACGCGATCAATATGAAACCAATCGTGACCTGTAGCATCGTTTTGAAAAATTTCTTTGACGTGCGACCTTACTTTTTCGATTAATTCGTTCATTTTT
>CAIYXD010000060.1 GCA_903930085.1 uncultured Flavobacteriia bacterium | reverse complement strand
GGTTTGACCTTTCAATCTTCTGATTTTGCTAAGCTCGCATTAATCGTTTATGTTTCGAGACTTTTAGTAAACAAGAAAGATGTATTAAACCAATGGAAAGGCGGCTATCTGAGTATTATTGGTCCAATTGGCCTTATCTGCGTATTAATCATAAAAGATAATTTTTCAACTGCAGCCATTTTATTTGCAATCTGTTACACGCTCTTATTTATTGGGCGTGTTCCATTTTCTAAACTTTTTCTCACATTTGTTGCAGGTGTAGCAGCTTTACTTTTGGTTGTAGGATTGCACCTCGCTGCGCCTGATCTTGGAATTCTGCCACGTTTCGATACTTGGAAGAATAGGATCGTCAACCGAATGGCAACGGAAGAAAATGTGTTAACGAATGCACAAGCGATGAATTCGGAACTGGGAATTTACAATGGTTCCATCTTCGGACAAGGCGTGGGCGATGGGAAATTGAAAGAATATACCCCAGAAGCATACGCCGATTTTTACTACGCAAGTTTTGTGGAGGAATTTGGTTTAATTGCAGCAATTGTTTTGGTGCTTTTATATTTAATACTCCTTTTTAGAATTATAAAAATTGGCTTGAGCTCCGATCGATTATTTGAAACCTATACCTGCATTGGAATTGGAATATTATTATTGTCACAAGCTTCGGTTAACATGTTGGTTTGTACCGGAATTTTCCCTGTAACGGGACAAAATATGCCGCTTTTAGCGATGGGAGGATCCGCGTTGATCATGACATGCGTTTCAATTGGTGTCGTGCAAAGTATCGCTTACAGAATTCATAAATCCAAGAAAGAAGATTCAACAAACACATTCGCAGAAGCATGAAAATAGAACGTGTAGTCATATCGGGTGGTGGAACTGGAGGACATATTTTCCCAGCTATAGCAATTGCAGACGCCATAAAAAAGAGAAATCCGAACGCTGAAATTGTCTTCGTTGGCGCAATTGGCAAAATGGAAATGGAAAAAGTTCCCGCTGCAGGCTATACAATTTATGCCTTGCCTATCGCAGGGTTCCAGCGCAAGTTTACGTTTTCCAATTTTCTGCTTCCCTTTAAAATCATTAAAAGCTTACTCCTTGCGCGAAGTATTCTGAAGAAAATAAAGCCACAGGTTGTGATTGGTGTTGGCGGTTACGCTAGCGGACCAACGTTAAAAGTTGCTGGATTATTGAAAATAGCAACATTGGTGCAGGAACAAAATTCATTCCCCGGAAAGACAAATAAATTACTCGCAAAAAATGCATCCGCAATTTGCACGGCGTATGAAGGACTTGAAGCGTTTTTTCCAAAAGAGAAAATCAGCTTGACGGGAAACCCTGTTCGTTTTGAAATGGTCGCTATTTCCGGCAAAAGAGCAGAAGCTTTTGTGCATTACAACTTAGATCCATCCAAAAAAACAATCTTAGTTATTGGCGGAAGTCTGGGCGCAAAAACATTGAATGAATCTATCTTAAACCACTACAACCTCCTCCTTGAAAAGGACGTGCAAGTGCTGTGGCAAAGTGGGAAATTGTATTACAAAACAATCCTTGAAAAATTAGATGGCAAGGAATCGAACGCCATAAAACTGGTGGAATTTATCGACCGAATGGACTTAGCGTATGCCCTGGCGGATGTAATAATTTCCAGAGCAGGAGCAATTTCTGTTTCGGAATTGTGCCTAGTCAAAAAACCGGTAATACTGGTTCCCTCGCCAAATGTTGCTGAAGACCACCAAACAAAAAATGCAATGGCTTTGGTTTCGAAACATGCAGCAATCCTGATTAAAGATAACGCAGCAAAAGAAGAACTTGTTCCAGCCGCTATCGCATTGCTTAAAAATGCAGCATTGCAGGAGTCTCTTTCGAGAGAAATTGCGGAATTGGGGAAACCAAATGCAACAGAAAATATTGTAGATATCGTAGAAAAAATTGCACTTTAAAAGATGAACGAACTGGACAACATACAACTTTCACACTTCAAAAGAGCCTATTTTATAGGAATCGGGGGAATTGGTATGTCCGCATTGGCGCGTTATTTCAAAACCATTGGATGGGAAGTTGCCGGCTACGATAAAACAAGCTC
>CAIYXD010000059.1 GCA_903930085.1 uncultured Flavobacteriia bacterium | reverse complement strand
TTTATCGATGAAATCCACACCCTTGTTGGCGCTGGTGGCGGTGAAGGAGCAATGGATGCCGCAAATATATTAAAACCAGCACTTGCACGTGGCGAACTTAGAGCAGTTGGAGCAACAACGTTGAACGAATACCAAAAATACTTTGAAAAAGACAAAGCCTTAGTGCGCCGTTTTCAAACCGTATTAGTAGACGAGCCAAGCAACGAAGATGCTATTTCAATTTTGCGAGGAATCAAAGAAAAGTACGAAAACCACCATAAAGTATTGATTAAAGATGCTGCGATTATTTCAGCAGTGGAACTTTCCCAACGGTACATTACCGACAGACAATTACCAGACAAAGCAATTGATTTGATTGATGAAGCGGCTTCGAAGGTAAGAATGGAAATCAATTCCAAACCAGAAGAGCTAGACGAATTGGAGCGAAAAATCCTACAATTAGAAATAGAAAGGGCGGCGCTAAAAAGAGAAAACGATACTAAGAAAATTGAATTACTAGAAAAAGATTTAGCGAATTTAACCGAGCAGCGAGATGCATTTAGAGCAAAATGGCAAGCTGAAAGAGACATTGTTGATTCCATACAAAAAAATAAAGAAGCGATTGAAAACTTCAAAATTGAAGCAGAACAAGCAGAAAGATCAGGCGATTACGGCAAAGTAGCAGAAATTCGTTACGGAAAAATAAAGGAAATTGAAGCGATTTTAGAAAAAGATAAATCTAGATTAACAGAGGTTCATGCTACTAGTAAAATGATCAAAGAGGAAGTCGATTCTGAGGAAATCGCGGAAGTAGTTTCCAAATGGACAGGAATTCCAGTAACAAAAATGATGGAAAGCGAAATTTCAAAACTTTTACGACTCGAAGACGAGCTAAGAAAACGTGTAGTTGGTCAAGAAGAAGCGATAGAAGCAATTTCTGATGCTGTTCGGCGATCTCGCGCAGGTTTGCAGGATGCCAGAAAACCAATTGGATCGTTTATTTTTCTTGGAACAACAGGTGTAGGAAAAACAGAATTGGCAAAAGCATTAGCAGAGTTTCTATTCAATGATGAAAATGCAATGACTCGAATAGATATGAGCGAATACCAGGAAAAACATTCTGTATCGCGCATGGTTGGAGCACCTCCGGGATATGTTGGTTACGAAGAAGGCGGGCAACTTACGGAAGCAGTTCGCAGACGCCCCTATTCGATTGTACTTTTGGATGAAATTGAAAAAGCCCATCCAGATGTATTCAATGTGCTTTTGCAAGTTTTGGACGACGGACGTCTTACAGACAACAAAGGACGCGTTGTTAATTTTAAAAATACTATTATTATAATGACCTCCAATTTAGGCTCAGATGTGATTCACGAAAAATTTGACACTGCAAAACCTGCAGACTTGGAAAAAGTGGCAGAATCAGCAAAGATTGAAGTTATGGAATTATTAAGACAGCGAATTCGACCAGAATTTTTAAATAGAATTGACGAAACAATTATGTTTTTACCATTGACAAAAGAAAATGTTAAAGAAATTGTTACTATTCAATTAGAGATGCTTAGAAAACAATTGAAAGAAAAGGAAATAAAACTTGTTATAACGGATGACGCATTCAATTTTATTGCCGAAACTGGATACGATCCGTATTTTGGAGCAAGGCCGGTTAAACGCGTTATTCAAAAAAACGTTTTAAATGAATTATCAAAAGCATTATTAAGCGGAACAATAGATCGCGCTCAAAATGTTGTTATGGATATTTTTGACGGAAAAATTGTCTTTAGAAAACCGATTCTCGAATCTGAAGAAATTTAACTATTTAAATTAACTATTGAGATATAGATAATTCTCAACTAGAAAAATGGTAAAAGGTAAAATGAAAAAAGGAGTAGCTGTGCTACTCCTTTTTTTTTACCTAACCTGATTATTTTGAAACCACTCTACGATAATCGTGTCAAATATAGTAACAACTATGCCAAAAACGCTATCTTATTGAAAT
>CAIYXD010000058.1 GCA_903930085.1 uncultured Flavobacteriia bacterium | reverse complement strand
TCTGCTTCCTTCCATTACTCTCTTTCGCTCAAAACAACACCCAAACGATTCGAGGAAATATTACAGACAAACTATCCCAATCGCCGCTAATTGGTGCAGCAATTCAACTAACCACCTTAAAGATCGGTTCTATTTCAGATTCTCTTGGTAATTATTCCTTAACAGCAATACCGCCAGACAGATATGAAATTAAAATCAGTTATTTTGGTTATAAAACCCTAATTATTCCGAATGTTATCGTAACATCTGGTAAAGAAGTAATTCTCGACATTGCCCTGGAAGAAGATTTTAAGCAACTCAATGAAGTTGTCGTAAAAGGCGAAAATAAAGGAGCATCTATCAATAAATTAGCAACTGTAAGTGCGCGCACATTTTCAATGGAGGAAGTAAATCGCTATGCTGGCGGAAGAAGCGATCCAGCACGTTTGGCTGCAAATTTCGCAGGTGTGAGCGCGCCGGACGATAGTCGAAATGATATCGTGATACGAGGAAATTCGCCTGTTGGTGTCTTGTGGAGAATTGATGGGATGAATGTAACGAATCCAAATCATTTTGCATCTGTTGGAACTACAGGGGGCGCAGTTAGTGCAATAAACACGAATTTATTGAAGAATTCAGACTTTTTCACTTCCGCTTTCCCATCCGAATATGGAAATGCTACGTCCGGTGTTTTTGATCTTGGATTTAGAAATGGAAACAATAGAAAAAGGGAAACAACCGTTCAAGCTGGAGTAATTACTGGATTGGAATTAACAACGGAAGGACCGTTCAGTAAAAAAAGTGACGCATCTTATTTAGTTGGTTACCGTTATTCCTTAGCTGGAATTGCACAAGCAGTTGGTATAGATATCGGAACAACTGCAACGCCTACTTACCAGGATTTATCCTTTAAATTAAATAGTGGAAATACTAAATTTGGTAAATTCTCCATGTTTGGAATCTTAGCTACCAGTACAATAAATATTAGTGGAGGAAGTTCTTCCACTTTATATGGCAACGGAAACCAAGTAGATTTTTCAAGTAAAATTGGAATTGGTGGCATCAATCATTTTAAACAACTGAATTCAAAATCATTCATTTCTTCTACCATAGGGATTAATTATTCAGCAACAAACCAAACCGGATATGACTTTGACCACATGACGGATAGCATCTTCACAAGAGAAGTGAATAACGTTTCAAAAACAACCTATTTTTTAAGTAGTAATTATAATTTAAAAATTAATTCTAGGTTGTTCCTTAAGGCGGGTGTTCAAGATGAACTGATTGATTTAACGCTTTATTACAAAACAAAAGCCAATTTTTTTGAGCCTGAAAAACAAATATGGGATTACCAAAGTAGCACCAATTTAGTTCAAGCATTTGCGCATTTGAAATACGCCATTTCGAGTAAATTAACCTTAAATGCTGGTGTTCATTCTCAATACTTCTTCTTAAACAAAGCAACATCCGTCGAACCAAGAGTCGGATTGGTTTACAATGCCACGCGTAAAAGCAGTTTTAATTTAGGCTATGGATTACATTCCCAATTGCAACCAATTAATGTTTACTTTTTACAAAGCACTGATATGGTAGGGAATATTCTTTACAACAATAAAAACTTGGATTTCACAAAAAGTCACCACGTTGTTTTAGCATATAATCTCCAGCCATTCGCGGATTGGAGAATTAAAACGGAAGTGTATTACCAATCCATTTACAACGTACCAGTCACCTCCTTTTCTAGTAGTTATTCCATGTTGAATGCCGGATCAACTTTCAAAACAGATTTAACCGATAGTTTAATTAATACAGGAACCGGATCAAATTATGGTTTGGAACTTACGGTTGAGAAATTCTTTAGCAAAGGGTATTACGGACTGGTTACAGCATCTATTTACAATTCGAGCTATACAGGAAGTGATGGCGTGGAACGAAATACAGCATTTAACGGAAAGTACGTGTATAATATTTTAGCTGGTAAGGAATGGAAAATTGGACAAGATAAGCGGAATCGTTTTTCGGTAGACATCAAATTTACTAATGCAGGAGGAAGAGCATTCACACCAATTGATTTAACCGCCTCAAATGCAATTGAGCGAGAAGTACTTTCAACGGACGCATTTTCGAGCTATTATGCTAATTACTATCGTTTAGATTTGAAAGCAGGCTTTACCTTGAACAGTGCTAAACGAAAAATAGCACAAACATTTTCTTTGGACTTACAAAATGTAACAAACCATAAAAATGTATTCTCTCAAAGTTATGATGCTAAAATGAAGAATATCAGTACAACATACCAACTTGGATTTTTCCCGAATGTCGTGTACAAAATTCAATTTTAAAAATAAGTAGTGCGAATGTAGGAAAAGTGTGAATAGGATAACTTTTCTAGTGAGAAATATTTTGTAATTTCAACCGTGGCTTCAGCAAAGAAGAACAAGAATAATCTAACTTTCTATGCCAAGGAAAAAACAATAGTTGGAATGCAGAAAATTAAATTTTACAATCTTCTTGGTAAACGCACAGCACTAGTGACATTTGTAATTGCTTCGCTAATATGTGCGCTTTACATATATACAGGAGATTTGTTTTATGGATTTATTGGTTATTTCTTTCTTCTTTTGGCTCTACCAATAAACTGCATTGTTTTAATTATTCTGTTACTAAAAGCTTCTAAAGCTGAAAATCCTAAAAAAATTAAATCCGGTATTGGCTTACTGTTTTTAAATATTCCCGTTGCGATTTTTTATTTTGGTATTGGAATTTATTTCGTTGGAATAATGCGAATAACGTTCGAAAATAATACTGGAAAGGATATAAAACATATTAAAATAAAAGGATGTGAAAACAACTATTTGGCGGTTCTTAAAAATGGGGAAGCCGAAACAATCTGGATAGATATAAATGGCGATTGTTACATTACTCTTTCCTATGTCGATGCAAAAGGAATCATTCAAAATGAGACTGTAATCGGTTATGTTTGCAGTGGAATGGGACAAAAGTATACTTATAAGATAGGAGAGGGCGAAACTGGTTGGTGAAGAATTCAACTTGCATATTATGCTAACCCACTAACCTCAAAATCCTTCATGTATTCGATATTCTTTTGAGAAATTAATTTTCAAAAAAATACAATCTGTTAATTTCTAATTTTCCCTCAAAATAATTCCAACAAATTTGTCTAAATTGATTTGAAACAATTACTTTGGTAATGATTCCATTTTAATATACACCATAAACACGGGTTAATGTCAGCACAAATAGCCAACACTAAATTTGACTACGTATTTGCAGGAGCAGGAGCAGCTGCAAGTCTTTTGTTGCTGCGCATGGAACAACGCGGTTTATTGGATGGAAAAAAAATTGTGGTTATTGATCCGGACTCCAAGTCAAAAAATGACAAAACGTATTGTTTTTGGAGTACCCCAGAAGAACTTCATCTATTTCAATGCGGGCATTTAATAAGCCACGAATGGGGAAATGTTAGGATGATTAAAAACAAACCAGAATCGTTGAAAACCATGAAATATTCACTGATTTCTAGTTTGGACGTTTACAACGAGCTAAAACGTATACTAAAAAAACATGGGATTGAACGGCAGCATTCAGAAGTGAAAGCAATTCAATCCTCGGAAAATGGCGTAACAGTAGAAACAGAAAATGGAATTTTGCACGCAACAATAGCTTTCGATAGCCGCCCTCCCCTATTTCTTCCATCAAAAAAGAACGAAGTTCATTTGTTACAGTCCTTTTTAGGCTATGTTATTGAAATAGAAACACCTTTATCAGATCCAGATTGCATTGATTTAATGGATTTTGACGTGGATCAACTGGAATCTACCCAATTTGTGTACGTTTTGCCCTTTGGACCATCCAAATTATTGGTAGAATTAACGCGCTTTGGAGAAGTTGCAATTACTTCAGCAGAAGCAGAACCTATTTTAATTGAATACATTACGAGACGTTTTGGAAAATTCAAACGCATAGATATAGAAACTGGCTGTATTCCAATGAGTTCAGCAGCAATCTCGAAAGAAAGCCTTTCTGGAGTAGTTGCAATTGGGAGCAGAGCTGGAGCGGTGAAACCAAGTACCGGCTACGCCTTTAAAAATATGCTGCGACATGCCGAAAAAATTACGGAAAGTTTATTAGAAGGAAAAAAACTGGAAACAATTAAAAGGCCTTCGAGGTTTGTGTTTTACGACCGATTACTTTTATTAATTCTAAGTAGAAAACCCCAAATGGGAAAATTGATCTTTCAAACATTGTTTCAAAAAAATAAAATGGCGACTGTTTTCCAGTTTTTGGATGAAAAATCGACGTTAAAACAAGAACTTTTTATTTTATATTCCCTTCCAATTATACCATTTCTGCAGGCTTGGCGGTATGACATTACTATTCGCTTTAAAAATACTATCGCACCTTTTTTACTTTTACTTATAACTTTTTTACTTTGGGTTTTAGCTATTCAAACGCCGAATTCTTTTGATTTAGCGCAACAAGTAGTTTTCTCCATTGGATTATTAATTGTTGGGATTCCGCACGGATCGGTAGACCATCTGCTAGAAGCGGGCAAATTAGATTCCCGCCCTAAACTCGGATTTCTGCTTCGTTATCTTGGAGCAGCTGCAGGATTTCTTCTGTTTTGGCTAGTATTTCCAACCATGGCATTATTACTATTTCTGATATACTCCGCTTGGCATTTCGGACAAGGCGATTTGCAACAATGGCAGCTTCAAAAAAATAAAATTGTCAAAAGTTGGTTTTGGGGCTGTTTACTGTTTGCCATTATTTTATTTGGCCATGTCACAGAAACTAACTTTATTCTCTTCAATATGCAGGTAAAACAAATCGCCTTGAGTAATGAAACAGGGAAAATTGTGAGTTATCTTCTGATACTATTGGCTTTAATTTGGGGGATTTTGGAGCACCGTCCTGCTATAATTCTGTGTGTTTTAATGCTTGCGCTTGGAATTCAATTGCCACTACTAACTGCTTTTGGATTGTACTTTATCGGACAACATAGTATCAATGGGTGGACGCATTTAAAACAAGGTTTGAAGACAAATAATAAAAGTCTCTTTAGAAAGACAATTCCATTTACAGCAGGGGCAGTATTTTTGTTTGCAGGATTGGTTTACTCTATAGAAAAGGGATGGCTAGAGGCTTTTAATGGCCATTGGATAACTGCTTTCTTTGTATTTATTTCCTGTCTTAGTTTGCCGCATGTCCTTACTATGCATAGGTTTTACAAGAAGCATTTTTAAACTTTTTTCAGCCAATATTCCTTGGTGAAAATGTATTTCCTTTTTATAATTCAAAAAAAAGAGCCGATTCAATTGAATCGGCTCTTACTATATCTAATAGAATCTTCTTAGGATTTGTAATCAAATGTTTCCATAAATGCGGTGGTAAAATTACCTTCACGGAAATCTTTGTTATCCATTAATTTTTGATGGAATGGAATCGTAGTTTTCACCCCTTCGATAATGTATTCATCCAAAGCACGTTTCATTTTCAAGATTGCCTCTTCCCGCGTTTGAGCCGTTACAATTAATTTTGAAATCATAGAATCGTAATTAGAAGGAATCACATAACCAGCATAAGCGTGTGTATCAATTCGCACGCCGTGGCCACCTGGAGAATGGTAAGAAGTTATTTTTCCTGGCGAAGGTCTGAAATCATTAAATGGATCTTCCGCATTGATACGGCATTGAATTGCATGCATTTTTGGGTAATAATTCTTTCCAGAAATTTTATGCCCAGCAGCAATTTTAATTTGCTCTTTGATCAAATCGTAGTTAATTACTTCTTCTGTAATCGTATGTTCCACCTGAATCCGTGTATTCATTTCCATGAAATAGAAATCGCGGTTTTTATCCACTAAAAATTCAACCGTTCCAACGCCTTCATAACGCACTGCTTTCGCAGCCTTAATTGCAGCATCGCCCATTCTTTCTCTCAATTCTTCCGTCATGAAAGGAGAAGGCGTTTCTTCAATTAATTTTTGGTGACGGCGTTGAATTGAACAATCTCTTTCGGATAAATGGCACGCATTTCCAAATTGATCTCCTGCGATTTGAATTTCAATATGGCGCGGTTCTTCAATGTATTTTTCCATGTAAATTCCATCGTTTCCAAAAGCCGCTCCGGCCTCTTGTCGCGCAGAATCCCATGCATTTTGCATATCTTCTTCTTTCCAAACGATGCGCATACCTTTTCCGCCTCCGCCTGCAGTTGCCTTCAAAATCACGGGATATTTTACTACCAACGCTGTTTTAATCGCTTCCTTAACATCTTTCAATAAACCAACAGAACCAGGAATACAAGGAACGCCAGCACTTATCATAGTTGCTTTAGCGGTTGCTTTGTCGCCCATTCCAGCAATTTGTTCCGGAAGTGCTCCAATAAATTTAATGCCATGCTCTTGGCAAACCTTTGAAAACTTTTCGTTTTCAGAAAGGAAACCATATCCTGGATGAATCGCGTCAGCATTTGTAATTTCAGCTGCTGCAATAATATTTGCAATGGACAAGTAAGACTTTGAACTTACTGGTGGACCGATGCAAACTGCTTCGTCAGCAAATCTAACAGGCAAACTGTCTTTATCTGCTGTAGAATAAACAGCAACCGTTTTAATGCCCATTTCTTTGCAAGTGCGGATTACGCGTAAAGCAATTTCACCGCGGTTTGCAATTAATATTTTTTTAAACATACTTTCAAATTTGTTATTCGGAATTCTGAATTCTGAAATAGGAATCCTGAAAATTAAGTTTCTGTATTGTATTGCAACTAAATTATGCTGGATCTACCAAAAACAATGGTTGATCGTATTCAACAGGTGAAGCATCGTCAACCAATACTTTCACGATTTTACCTGATATTTCAGATTCTATCTCGTTGAATAATTTCATTGCTTCGATGATACAAATTGTATCTCCTTTTCCAATGGATTGGCCAACTGCAACGAATGCATCTTTATCAGGACCAGCAGAACGGTAGAACGTTCCAATCATTGGTGATTTGATTGTTAAATAGTTTGATTCTTCGCTAACTGGTGCTGTTTCAACCGGAGTAGCCGCTTTTGCTGGAGCTGCCGCTGGAGCTATTTGCTGAACCGCTTGTGGAGCTTGAATATAAACTGGTTGCTCCATGTTTTTGCTTTTGTTCTCTGCTTTGATCACAATTTTGAAATCTTTTTGTTCGATTTCAACTTCACTAACCCCTGATTTCGCGACGAATTTAATTAAGTCTTGTATTTCATTCAGATTCATATGCGTATATTTTATTTAGTTAATTGTCTTTTATAAAAACCAACCCAATCGTTTTTTAAACTGTTTTTTTGGTAATTGGTTTATGTATTACACTTAAATTTTATAAAGTAAAAATAGTATTTATTATGAATTATATGCCCATTTCAAATAAACTGCTCCCCATGTAAATCCTCCGCCAAACGCCGACAAGATCAAGGTATCGCCTTTCTTTAGCTGACTTTCGTAATCCCATAAACACAAAGGAAGTGTACCCGCTGTAGTATTTCCGTATTTTTCAATGTTGATCATTACCTTTTCTTTTGGCAATCCCATTCTATTTGCAGTAGCATCAATAATACGCAAATTTGCTTGGTGAGGAACTAACCAATCGACATCTTCACTCGTAAGATTGTTTTTCTCCATAATTTCAGCAGAAACTTCTGCCATATTCGTTACCGCAAATTTAAAAACTGCTTTCCCTTCCTGTTTTACGAAGTGTAAGCGATCATCAACGGTTTGATGTGTTGGCGGATTTGCTGATCCTCCTGCCGGTTGAATAAGGTATTGACGCCCAGAACCATCGCTTTTCAAAATGAAATCCAAAACTCCTAAACCCTCTTCATTTGGCTCTAGCAAAACAGCACCTGCGCCATCGCCAAAAATCACACAAGTTGTACGATCTTCATAATCTAAAATAGAAGTCATTTTATCAACCCCAATTACGATTACTTTTTTATGCCGACCAGTTTCAATAAATTGAGCCCCTGTCGATAATGCGTATATAAACCCAGAACATGCAGCAATACAATCATATCCCCAGGCATTTTTCATTCCAACTTTATCGCAAATTACATTTGCTGTACTTGGAAATGGATAATCTGGCGTAACAGTTGCACAGATCACCAATTCGATGTCCATTGGATCAATCCCTTTTTTCTCTAATAATTGAGCGACAGCCGCAGCAGCCATATCAGAGGAAGCGCCATCTTTCATGACTCTTCTTTCTTTAATTCCTGTGCGTGATAATATCCATTCGTCAGACGTATCGACCAATGTAGACAATTCTTCATTGGTCATAACATATTCTGGAACATATCCCTGCACACCTGTTATTGCTGCTGTAATTTTTTTCATACTTAATTAAATGCTTCGTTTACACGTAAAGCCAACCCTGATTTGGCAACTTCATGTGCGTGTAAAATCATATTTTTTACGGCGGTAGAATTGGAAATTCCATGTCCAATAATCACATTGCCCTTCACTCCTAGAATTGGCGTTCCACCATAGTTTTCATAGTTGAATCGTTCAAAATATTCATCTTGAATCCCTCTCATTTTCATCAAAGAATAGATTCCTTCTGCTTCTTTCAATACAATATTTCCTGTAAAACCATCACAAACAATTACGTCTGCTTTCCCATGGAAAAGATCTCTCCCCTCTATATTTCCAGTAAAATTTATCTCGTCAGATTCGGACATTAATTTGTGTGTCGCAATTGTCAAAAGATTTCCTTTTGTTTCCTCTTCACCAATATTTAGGAGTGCCACTCTTGGCGATTCAATCCCGTAAACATTTTTAGAGTAGAGCGAACCGAGAACGGCAAATTGATACAAAACATCTGCTTTGCAATCTGCATTGGAACCTACATCCAATAAAATGGATTTTGAACCATCTATTTGCGGTAATGTAGAAGTTATACAAGGACGAATAATTCCAGGAATGGTGTTTATCTTGTAGATAGAACCTACTAACATTGCACCAGTATTTCCAGTGCTTGCAAACGCATGAATTTCCTTTTTTGAGAGCAAATCAAAGCCAACAGCAATGCTGCTATTCGGTTTTTGAGGAATTGCGCGCGTGGGATGATCGTGCATCGTTATCACGTCAGGTGCGTGCACAATGTCATAATCTTCCAACTTTTCACCAAACGACGAAAGGCCACCTGAGATTTGATCTCTGTCGCCAATTAGAACAAGTCTAACATCGTTTGGAAGTTCTTGTTTGGCAAGAATTGCCCCCGATATATTTACATCCGGAGCAAAATCACCGCCTAGAATATCAATTCCAATCTTCATGAAGAAGCGGATTAAGTAAATGCAGATTAAACTGCTACTTCTTTTTCTGCTACAACTCTACCTTTGTAATACAGTTTTCCTTCATGCCAATGAGCGTGGTGGAACAAATGCGGTTGACCAGTAGTTGGACATGTTGCAATATTCTTTGCAACAGCATTTTTGTGCGTTCGTCTCTTGTCACGTCTTGTCTTCGATATTTTTCGTTTAGGATGTGCCATTTTACTTTATTTATATTTTGTTTAATTCAAATTTTTTAATGCATTCCAACGTGAATCAATAGGACCATCGTCGTCCTCATCATCTGCGTCTTCTTCATCTTCGTCTTCCCAATCCTCGTCATCTTCGTCATCCTCATCCCAATCGTCGTCGCCGTAATCATCATCGTCGTCTTCGTTTGGTTGCGGAAGCGTATACTTTTTCAAAAGCTCCAACATTTCCTCATTACATTCTCCTTTTGGATGCAATAAACGAGTTGGAAGTGAAACCGTTATTAATTCATAGATATTATCGTGTAAATCTAATTCGTAATCATCGGGATGTAAAACAATCAGTGTTTCATCATCACTTGGTTCCGTATCAAATTTGTATACCAATCGGTAGTCTCCTTTTACAAGAACTTCCACCATATCCGTACATCGATCACATTCTGTAGAAACAGAACCAGCGATAGAAAATTCTCCTATCATCATTGTTTCTTTTTTCTCCAGAATCAATTGAACAGTCACTTTTCCGTTGTGAACAATTGAATAATCTCTCTCTTCAAAGAACGAATCACGAATATCAAAATGGTATTCATGAAACCCCAGTTTCAAGCCTATAAATGGAATAATATATTCTTTTTCCGACTTCACACTGTATAAAAATTGGAGGGCAAAGGTAGCAATTTTAGCTTAAAAATGGTACTTTCTTCTTTTTTTTTGATAAAAAATAGAATTATTCCAATTCATTGCTTGTTCTCCTTTTTTCTCTCGGGCTAATTTGCAGCGGATTTCCGTTCATTTCTTTTGTGAAAATACGGTTTCTGTACACATCCATTGCAACATAAATTGCAGTGCGCATAGACAATTCAGAAGCTTTATTTTGCCCTACAATATCAAATGCTGTTCCGTGGTCGGGTGATGTTCTTACAATTGGTAAACCAGCTGTGTAATTTACCCCATCTTCGAAGGCTAGCGCTTTAAACGCCGCCAATCCTTGGTCGTGATACATTGCCAAAACACCATCGAATTGCGAACGTGTTGGTGAACCAAAAAATCCATCTGCTGGATAAGGTCCAAATGCCAAAATATTTTCTGCGCGCGCTAAATTAATGGCCGGAGCGATTATTTCCTGCTCTTCCGTTCCCATCTTGCCATTTTCTCCTGCATGCGGATTCAATCCAAATACTGCGATTTTTGGTCTAATCAGGCCAAAATCCTTCTTTAAACTCGTTTCAAAAGTTTTAATTTTATCTAGAATTTTTTCCTTCGATAATGCAGAATTAACATCTTTCAAAGCAATATGGCTTGTGACAAGTGCTACGCGCAAATTTCCTGAAACCATCACCATTAATGCGTCTTCCATTCCGGATAAATCCGCTAGATATTCTGTGTGTCCTGGAAATTTAAACCCTGATTTCGCCATTGCTTCCTTTGAAATTGGCGCTGTTACCAACACGTCAATCTTACCGGATGCCAAATCTTGGGTTGCGCGCTCCAAGGATAAAAAAGCGTATTTACCGCCTATTTCCGTAACGCTTCCCATTTGGAATTCAATATCGTCGTTCCAAACATTGACAACATTAATCTTACGAATTTGCGCTTCGTCAGCCGTTTTGCAAGATTGGTAGTTAAAATCATTCTCCTCTAAAACCTTTTTATAATGCGAGAAAACCTTGTTGGATCCGTAAACAATTGGGGTGCAATCCAAAAGCAAGCGCGCATCTTTCAGGGCTTTCATAATTACTTCCGGACCAACACCATTTATATCGCCAATGGAGATTCCAACTTTTATTGGATTTGGATTACCGAGTTCCTTTTCTTTTTCCTTCTCTTTCTCCATTATTTATATTTTTTCAAAAAATTGTATAACAATCGAACGCCAGTGCCTGTTCCGCCTTGACCTTTGTAGTCTTCTTTTGCATCCAACCAGGCAGGGCCTGCAATATCCATGTGGATATATGGTGCTTTCACAAAATGCTCCAAAAATTTCCCTGCAGTAATCATTCCGGCGTTTGGTCCGCCCAAATTTTTAAGATCTGCAATCGTTGATTTTATGTCATTCCCATAATCCTCCCAGAAAGGAAAACGCACTACTCTTTCGTGTGTTTCATCTCCGGATTTGGTTAATGCGTCAAACACCTTATCGTCTGCATTTCCCATTATTACCGTTGCTTTCGTTCCAATTGCGCGCAGTGCAGCACCGGTTAATGTTGCTGCATCAATTACCAATTCCGGTTTGTATTTATTGGAATACGCCAACGCATCGGCTAAAATCATTCTGCCTTCTGCGTCTGTGTTCAGCACTTCCACCGTAGTTCC
>CAIYXD010000057.1 GCA_903930085.1 uncultured Flavobacteriia bacterium | reverse complement strand
GTTTCAATAAGTTCTTCAATTTTAAGTAACTATTTAGTTTTTTTTGGAGAAAATTCAATGAAAAGGACTTTTATTTAAATGGAAATTTGGTTTAAACTTTTTCTGATACAATTTGCAACTCTTAATGAATTAAATTTGTATCTTGACTCAAATTACAAAAAAACCAACCAAATATGAACTGTATTATAATAGACGACGATTCATTTCAAAGACACATTCTTGCTCAGTACATTGAACAAACAGAACAACTTAACCTTGTGGCAGAATTCGATACCGCGACGAAGTCAATTAGTTATCTTGCAAAAAATCCTGTTGACATAATTTTTTTGGATGTTGAAATGCCAGAGATGAATGGTGTAGAATTTTTAGAAGAATTTAAACCATCCAACGAAATAATTTTAATTTCATCCGCAGAAAAATATGCTATTGATGGATTTCACATGAACGTTGCAGATTATTTACTGAAACCAATTTCTTTTGCGCGTTTTTCAAGAGCAATTTCAAAAGTACAGGCCAAAAAAGAAGAAGGAAATACGAGTGAGAACACTACTGATTTCTTATTTATAAAGGATAAAGGAATTTACCATAAAGTGCAATTCACGGACATCATTTACATCCAATCTTCGAGCGAATATGTCATGATTCACACTAAGGCGAAACGGATCATGCTTTATTCATCGATGGATGGAATCTTAAAAAAGCTTCCAGCAAATTTCATGCGCGTACACCGGTCCTATATTGTTAACCTCAATGCAATCGATCGCGTGAACGGAAATACAGTGGAAATAAACAACCATTCTATTAGTATTAGTAAGACTTACAACCTAGCATTAATGAATACATTGGGACTAAAGGTTGCCAAACAAGAAAAAAGTGAACAATGAAACCTCTGATAGTGCAATAAAAAACCATACCAAGGAAACAATTCTAAAAAATTAGTGCATTTATTGTTTCACTATTTTATACGTATACTTCTCTATTTTGAAAAAATAAATTCCTTCCACCAAAAAGCGAAGATCGATTTTATCCAGTACCTTTTGTTCGGATACAATTTCGCCGGATAGGTTATGTAATTGAATGGTTAATGGAACCATATTCGGATTAGTGAAGTTAACGAAATCTGCCGTTGGATTCGGATGGAATGTATATTCCATCTCGAGTTCTTTCGAACCTAATTCGGAAAGAATAAATGGCAAACTCATTTCAGAACAATTGTTTTCGAATGTTACCTCTACCGTATAACTTCCAATTTCTGTCGCGGTAAATGCAATCGTATTGGAATTAGGCAGTATGTTCCCATTTAAATACCATTGGTAGGAAATTCCGTTTACAGAAGATGTCAAGGTGTTAAAGGATTCTGAAATTACAGGAAATAAACCCGCTGAACAGGTGGATTCCGAAAGGAAAGAAGTTGCTGCTGTAGAAGTTACAAAAATAAGATACGCATCGCAATTTTCTCTCACAGTATAATCTAGCCAAGGATCCAAAAAGCTATATGTTCGTTCTTGTTG
>CAIYXD010000056.1 GCA_903930085.1 uncultured Flavobacteriia bacterium | reverse complement strand
TTGCGTAAAAATATTACAGAATATATTCCAATGAAAAATGTAATTCCATTATTGGAGGCGGTAAAAGCGGATAAGAATTTACAATTCGAAGCTTCAAATTTGGTCTATCCGACGCGTAGTAATAGCCCAAATAAATTGGATTCAACCGTTTTCTTTTCGTTGTTTAAAAAACGTCCTCGTAAAGCAGGCGTTGTTTGGTTCCTGCACTTGGATATTTTAAGTGATCCGTGGGGCGTACATTATACAGTAAATGAAGTAATTGACAAGCATTGTTATTACGTAAACCTTCAACTTGGTTTCAAAGAAGAACACCGAATAGAATACATGATGCGTAAAATTCAATGCAAAATGGTTGAAAAAGGTGAACTTACGGGAGATAGTGTATTCGACTGTGTGAAAGGAGAATTTGAAGAGGCTGATTTTAAATTCATCGTAATAAACACACGTATTGCAATGGATAACAAATTAACTGCGTTCCAATCCGTCTGTGTAAAAGCGTACCGTTTTGTAAAAGCAACAGGTCTTAAACCAGCGGAAGATTTTGGTTTAGACAAGACGAACGTTATGGTAGAATATATTCCGATTACCGTTGCAAAACAATATAACCAAGAATTGGTAGAAGATTGGGAAGATTATTCTGAAAAGAAAAGTAAGGTTAGATTGACACGGGGTGAAAACACCAACCCTGAAATGGATAAGTAATATTAAAAGATGGAAGCGTATCGATTAAGATTCGCTGTTTTAAAGTATACATAATTTGACCGATGGAGATTTTTTCTTCATCGGTTTTTTTATGGTGCAAAAATTAAAAGAAATATTAAAAGTGGTATCTAGTGTTGCTTTTTTTAGTGTTCCAATTTGTAGAGTGATTCGGATGTGTTTTTTTGTAAAGTTGTATTAAAAAAAAAATGGGAACCCTTTCGAGTTCCCATTTTAAGTATGGAGTATGTTAATTACTTCTTGTCATTAACTTCTTCGAAGTCAACATCTGTTACTTCATCTGCTGCATTTTGAGTAGATTCTGTGGATGCTCCTTCTGCAGATCCATCTGCGTTAGCTGCACTATACATTTCTTGAGATGCTGCTTGGAATACATTGTTCAATTTTTCAATTGCTGCATCTAAGTTGTCAACATTTCTAGCTTCGTATTCTGCTTTCAATTCCGCCAAAGCATCTTCAATTGGTTGCTTTTTGTCAGCAGGAATTTTGTCGCCATATTCTTTCAATTGTCTTTCCGTCTGGAAAATAGTTGAATCAGCTTTGTTGATTAATTCCGCTTCTGCGCGTAATTTATTATCAGAATCTGCATTCGCTTCCGCTTCTGCCTTCATTCTTTTTATTTCTTCATCTGATAAACCAGAAGAAGCTTCAATTTTAATCGATTGTTGTTTTCCTGTTCCTTTATCTTTCGCAGAAATATTCATGATACCATTTGCATCAATGTCAAAAGTTACCTCAATTTGTGGAACTCCTCTTTGTGCTGGTGGAATATCTGTTAACTGGAAACGACCTAAGGTTTTGTTGTCAGTAGCCATTGCGCGTTCTCCTTGCAATACGTGAATATCAACCGATGGCTGGCTATCCGATGCTGTTGAGAAAACTTCTGATTTCTTAGATGGAATAGTTGTGTTCGCTTCAATTAATTTAGTGAAAACACCACCCATTGTTTCAATTCCAACAGAAAGAGGAATAACGTCTAATAACAATACGTCTTTTACTTCACCTGTTAAAACACCACCTTGAATAGCAGCACCAATAGCAACAACTTCATCTGGATTAACTCCTTTAGATGGAGATTTTCCGAAGAATCTTTGTACAGCATCTTGAATGATTGGAATTCGTGTAGATCCACCAACTAAAATCACTTCGTCGATATCACTAGTTGATAAACCTGCGTTTTTCATTGCTGATCTACATGGCGCGATAGTTCTTTCTACGATATCAGAAATTAATTGCTCGAATTTCGCACGAGATAAAGTTCTAACCAAGTGTTTTGGAATACCATTTACCGGCATGATATATGGCAAGTTGATTTCAGAAGATGCAGTTGAAGACAATTCGATTTTCGCTTTTTCAGCTGCTTCTTTCAAACGTTGCAATGCCATTGGATCTTCCCGTAGGTTCAATCCTTCGTCATTTTTAAATTCGTCTGCCAACCATTGAATAATTGCTTCATCCACGTCATCACCACCTAAGTGCGTGTCGCCATCTGTTGCCAATACTTCAAAAACGCCGTCTCCTAATTCCAAAACAGATACATCATGTGTACCGCCACCGAAGTCAAAAACAACAATTTTTTGGTCAATTCCTTTTTTATCTAAACCATAAGCTAAAGCTGCTGCTGTAGGCTCATTGATAATTCTTTTGATTGTTAAACCAGCAATTTCACCAGCTTCTTTTGTCGCTTGACGCTGCGCATCGTTAAAGTATGCAGGAACAGTTACAACCGCTTCTGTTACTTCGTGACCAAGATAATCTTCAGCAGTTTTCTTCATTTTTTGAAGAATCATTGCAGAAATCTCTTGCGGTGAATACAAACGGTCATCAATTTTCACACGTGGTGTATTGTTGTCTCCTTTTACTACTGTGTAAGGAACGCGCTCGCCTTCTTTTTTCGTTTCATCAAAGGTAGAACCCATGAATCTTTTAATCGAAGAAATAGTTTTAGTCGGATTAGTGATTGCCTGACGTTTTGCTGGATCTCCAACTTTACGCTCGCCACCTTCTACGAATGCTACAACAGAAGGTGTTGTTCTTTTTCCTTCTGAATTTGCAATTACTACCGGCTCATTTCCTTCCATTACAGAAACGCATGAATTGGTAGTTCCTAAGTCAATTCCAATTATTTTTCCCATTTTACTTTGTTATTTACTTTCAAATATTAAACTGAGTTTTGCATTCTTCAATCTTTATGCCACAGGAAAATTTACCGATAGAATAGACTAAATTGTCATTTATTCATCTCATTTGACTTTTACTATGCCGAAATGACATATTTACTGACAGTCTTTTAAGTTGTTCGTTTAGTTTTTCTATGGATTAAAAAGTACAGAAAGTTAAATTATCAAAAGCGTCTGCGATTATTAAAGAATAGCGACGGCGTTTTGAGCAGATTGAAAAGAACTATTAACTCAATTTATAAAGTTCTATTTCTATTTCGGTTAACACCTTGTTTAAGATGCATTCTAGTTCTTCAAATTGTTTTTGAATTGATTTATCTATACCATTTTGGTGAAGTTGTAGTGTTATCTCTCGCAAAATGTGCAAAGAGGATTCCATTCCAAAAATGGGGAAGATTCCAACTAAATTGTGACAGATATTTAAGATTTCTTCTTTTTTATTTTCCTTGAGGAACACTTGAATTGCTGCCAATTTTTTAGGTAACTCCAGTAAAAATTCAGAATATATTTCATGTAAGAATTTAATATCCCCGTTCGAATTTTCTTTAATTCTATCTAAATCAAAGTGTTCCGAACTACTTATATCCTTTATTTTAATCATTTCGTGCATTCTTTAGTATGTTGAAAAGCGAGGTATTGGCAAAATCATTGTTTTAAATTCGGTAATGAATTAAAAAAACTAGTTGAATTTAAATCTGCCATTTTCGCCATATTCAACTTTCAATTCAGGAATATCTGTCCCCGTTAAAGTTTTAATTTGTTCCAAAGCGCCATTTGTCTCATCTAGGACAGGACCTCCTTCGCCAAGTTGTTTTGTGGCGATTATTCTACCATCCACAAATTCTCCTTTTTTGGTCAAACGCAGTTGAAAAAGTGGCGCCATTCCGCTTACGCCATTTAAATTAAATCTCCCATACGTACAAAAATTCCCCATGGAATATGCAATGAATTTTCCTTTATAGGAATCTATCGCTCGTGTAACGTGCGGTCCGTGGCCTAAAACCACATCTGCTCCAGCATCGATTGCAATCCGTGCAAATTCATATACATTTCCCCTGTTTTCTTCGTAAAAAATCTCTGTTTTTCGGGTAACATGCGTTTTTCCAGATCCTTCAGCGCCGCCGTGAAAGGAAACGATAACAATGTCACAAAATGAATTTAATTTGGAAACGACAGATTGTAAAGTAGTGTAGTCTGTAATTTGAAGGCAAGCCGTATTTGGTGCAAATGCTGTCATACCAATTGTAACGCCTTTTACCGTTAAAGTATCCCAAGGACACGTTTCTAACCCTGCAAAACGAAAACCATTTTCCCTTAAAATGCGCGCGGTATTATCGCGACCTTCTTGTCCAAAATCGCCCATGTGGTTATTGGCCATGGATAAAAAGTCAAATCCAGCGGTTTTTAAGTGTGAAACGAAATATTCCGGCTGACGAAACGCATAACATTTTGATGGGTCGGAACAGCTTTTAACTTTTCCTCCACTATTCAAAATTGTTCCTTCCAAATTTCCAAAAGTCACATCTGCTTGCTGAAGGAATTCGTGCATGGGATTTAATAAAAACAAATTGTTGGGCGGAAGATAACTTTCGTTCGGATAATTCGTTCCCATCATAATATCTCCAACTGCCACGATGGTGATAAGCGTGTCTTCAATTTCTTTTTGCAGTTGAATTTCTTTTTTTACTTGTGCTTTTATTTCCTGCTGCATCTTGAACGGAAATAAAAAGAAACTGGAACTACTTATTCCAATTACACTTAATAAAAGAGCTATTTTCATTTTTATTTTCAATTTTTTAAAGCGCTCGTTTGATTTTATTTCCGCTTTTTTCCGGTTCAAAATATACATGTGATCTAGCAGAAATTAAGCGTAAAATGCATTTTCCTAAACTTTCAGAAACACCCTCAAACGACAAAGAATGCAGTTTGTAAATAAGGTTTTTTTTGAACACGGAGCGTAAAGATAGTAAATTTCTTTTTTATGTCTCTATAAATCAGACAAAAAGACATTTTTACAGTGAATTAGGTGGAGCTTTACGTCTTGATTTAACGGTTTATTTAGTTTGAAAAAAGGAAAGCTTCAAAAGCAAATTGCGGAAGCGTTTTTTACTAGGATTAACTTTTTTAGACCTTTCGTTAAAAACTAACTGAATTTTTACAATACCTTTCTTTACTGCTTTTCGCGAATTCCGTTAAATTTGCATCGGATTGAATAATTGAAAAAAAGATTTTACACATGAAAGTTTCTGAAATACGTGAGCAGTTTTTTACATTTTTCGCATCAAAAGGGCATGAAATAGTTCCATCTTCCCCGATGGTAGTTAAAAATGATCCAACCCTGATGTTTACGAATGCGGGAATGAATCAGTTTAAAGATTTTTTTCTTGGAAATGCTATTCCTAAGAATCCGCGAATTGCAAATTCTCAAAAATGTTTGCGTGTTTCCGGAAAACACAATGATTTAGAAGAAGTAGGAGTAGATACGTACCACCATACGATGTTTGAAATGCTCGGTAATTGGTCTTTTGGGGATTATTTCAAAGAGGAAGCAATTGCCTGGGCTTGGGAGTTATTAACAGAAGTATATAAAATCCCTAAAGATAAATTATACGTTACCGTTTTTGAAGGCGATGCTGCGGATAATGTTCCACAAGATTCGGAGAGTTATACTATTTGGAAAAAATACATTGCAGAAGATAGAATCATTTTAGCCTCAAAAAAAGATAATTTTTGGGAAATGGGCGATACCGGACCTTGCGGACCATGTACGGAAATCCACGTAGATCTTCGCACAAAAACAGAGCGTTCGTTAATCCCAGGTAGAGATTTGGTGAATTTTGACCATCCTCAGGTGGTTGAGATTTGGAACAATGTTTTCATGCAATTCAACCGAAAAGCTGACGGAAGTTTAGAGCCACTTCCTGCAACGCATGTGGATACAGGAATGGGATTGGAGCGATTGGCAATGGCATTGCAAGGAAAAACTTCCAATTATGACACGGATCTTTTTCAAACATTGATTCAGCATATCGCGAAAGTTTCCAAAGTAGAATATGGTTTACACGAAGAAACTGATATTGCTTTGCGTGTAATTTCAGATCATATTCGTGCAATTGCTTTTTCTATTGCAGATGGACAATTACCATCAAATACCGGCGCGGGATATGTAATTCGTAGAATTCTCAGAAGAGCAGTTCGAAATGGTTACCAAACGCTTGGACTCAAAAAACCTTTTCTG
>CAIYXD010000055.1 GCA_903930085.1 uncultured Flavobacteriia bacterium | reverse complement strand
AGTTAGTTCAACAAAACAACTGCGCTGAACCGCTTTCTTTGTTTGTTCTGTGTCCCAATTCATCTGTTTCAAAAAGTCGGAACCATTTAAAACCATGTGCGCTTTGTTTTTCTGAATCAAGCCATTACATCCTTCAGAAAACTGCTGGCCAATATTTCCTGGAAAGGCAAATACATCCCGATTATAATCATTTGCAAGATCCGCCGTAATTAGGGAACCGCCCGACTTTTTGCTTTCTATCACAATTGTTGCGTCGGCCATTCCAGCAACGATTCGATTGCGCATTGGAAAATTCTCACGATCAGGCCGGGTGCCTGGAATAAATTCTGTTATCAAACCACCATTGAAAAACATTTGTTCCGCAGTTCGTTTATGCACACTAGGATACAAACGATCCAAGCCATGACCTAAAACACCAAGGGTTTGAATTTTGTTTTTTACACACAGTTGATGTGCAAAAATATCAATTCCGTAAGCCATTCCACTTATAACTTGAATGTTAGAATCCTTTATTTTAAAAATCAATTCTTCACACAAACCTTTCCCATATTCCGTTGCTGTTCGCGTTCCAACAACCGAAATTACACGCGCTGGATTTGGATCAAACGTTCCCTTACTGTAAAGTAATAGTGGAGCATCTTCACATTGTTTCAATCGACGAGGATAATTGGTGTCCAAATAAAAATGGGTAGAAATGGAATGTTTAGCAATATATTCTACTTGTTCTTCAGCAAGTTGCAACGCTTGTTCTCGGCGCATGTTTTGTAGAACTGATTTTCCAATTCCTGTTAAGTGATGAATTTGATTTAGTTTTTCACAAAAAATCGCTTCAATACTTCCCAGTTTTGAAACGAGGTGACTCGCTTTTTTAGGTCCTATTCCCTGTAGAAAGGTTAGTCCAATTTGATGAATTAAGAGAGAGTTGTTCAAGGTTAATACTTTTAAGGTTACTTGAATTTACATAAATAATCCATGTATTTCACTATGAAAAATGGATTATTTTAAACTTTCTATTAAAAAAATGCTTAAAGAACGCACTTAATACATTGCAATTAAAACTCCTACTTTTTAAATTTTTCAAAAAGGCAACTGTTTGTTTTTTAATTTGGTATTTTAGCCAAGCAATCGAAACGAACTATTGAATTACTCGACTATGAAACTTTTCGTGAAATATACTTTTCTCGTTCTTTTACTTTTTCCTAAAGCTAGTTTTTCTCAAGCCCTTCCGCTGCAAGGAAAGGTGCTTCAGTATGATTCAAAACAAGCAATTATTGGTGCAAAAATTAGTTGCTCAAATGGTCAAAAAGCCATTTCTAATGCAACTGGTGAGTTCAAACTTGAAGTGGAAAAATATCCAGTTACTTTAATCACCACTTTCCAACCCTTTTTGAATGATACTACAATCGTTGAATCTGCTGGCGAAATTACTATTCGATTGAGTGAGGCAGTTCAAAACATAGCTACAATTGTTGTTTCAGCAGGCCGGAGATCGCAAAAAATGGAAGAAGTATCTATTTCCATGGAGATTCTAAAGCCCGAGTTAATTAATAACAAAGGAATTACAGATTTAGAACAAGCGGTGGATCAGAGTCCAGGCGTTTATGCAATGGATGGACAAGTTAGTATCCGCGGTGGTGGAGGATATTCTTACGGTGCTGGAAGTCGTGTTTTAGTACTTTGGAATGGAATACCAATGCAATCCCCTGATCTTGGAGATGCGAAATGGAATGCTATTCCGTTTGAAAATGCTTCTCAAATTGAAGTAATTAAAGGCGCATCATCCGTTTTATATGGGAGTGGCGCCTTAAATGGTATTATTGCATTAAACGAAAAAGAACCTTCTCAAAAACGTGAACTTCGTGTAAAATTGCAATCCGGCGTATATGACAATCCGAAAAGAGCGAGCTTAAAATGGTGGGATGTAAATCCGACTTTTCATAATTTAGATTTTTTCACCTCCAAAATGTACCGAAAATTTGGATACAGTTTAGCGGTAAATGGATACACGAGTGACGGTTATCGAAAAGGAGAGGTGGAAGATCGGACCCGAATCAATGGTATGTTTGTTTTTAAATCACAGAAATTCAGCAAACTAAGAACTGGCGTTACCTACAATTTCCAATACCAATATTCTGGTGCATTTATTCTTTGGGAAAGTGATTCTTTAGGATATATCGCGCTTGGCGGAATGGAACCGAAAGCACCAGGATCTTCTCTTTCCTACCAGCGCTCCATTCGATTAAATGTAGATCCTTACCTGAAATTTTACGATAAAAAAGACAACCGACACGAATTTAAAACGCGCTACTATTTAGTCACAACAGGCGATTTAACCAATGTTTTTCAATCGTCCAAAGCAGAAATGTTTTATGGTGATTATTCGTTCCAGCATATTACCAAAAACAAATCTTCCTTCTCCGCTGGGGCTACTGGATCTTCCAATAGAATCATCAGTCCAATTTTTGGGAACCACATTTCCACTGGTTTTGCAGCCTATTCTCAGTTTGAGTTAAAACTTAAAAAGTTAGATTTTACAGTTGGAACACGACTGGAATATTTTCAACAAGACAACCGCGTTCCAGATTCTAGATTTACCATCAAAAATACTGTTATTCCATTTTTTCCGATCTTCCGCGCAGGTGCGCATTACAAAATAACAAAATTTACGCACTTAAGAGCGTCTTTTGGTCAGGGAATTCGTTTTCCGTCCGTTGCCGAAAGATATGCTGCGACTTCGGTTGGCGGGGTAATTATTTTCCCGAATCCAGATGTGGAGCCTGAAAGAGGTTGGGCTGCAGAAATTGGTTTAAAGCAAGTTGTGAAAATTGGGGAATGGAAAGGTTATTTTGATGTTGCCGGTTTTGTTAACCAGTACAGCAATATGATGGAATTTACCTTTGGATTATATCCGCCAGACACACTTACCTTGACTTTTGTAGAAGGAACACCAGGATATATTAAAAATTGGGTTGGATTTCAAGCAAAAAACGCTGAAAAAGCAAGAATTTCCGGAATCGAATTATCCTTTAACAGTGAAGGAAAAATAGGTAAAATTGAAATACAGTCTTTACTGGGATATACCTATATGAATCCAATTAGTTTGAACCGCGATTCTGCCTATATCTCCACCTTTTCAGATGCCGGATCTAAATTATTGAAATATAGATTTAAACATTTGGCGAAAGCTGACATTCAGGCAACCTACAAGAATTTCAGTCTGGGAGCTTCGATGCGCTACAATAGCAATATGTCGAATATTGATGCCGCTTTCGAAGATGGTTTTCTTGGGGAGGATTTTCTTGAAGGCTTGAAAGAATACCGCGAAAAAAACAATAAAGGCGCTTTGGTTTTTGATCTACGATTTGGAATAAAATACCAAGAAAAATACCGAGTTGGAATTATCGTAAACAACCTGCTAAATGCGGAATACATGAGTAGACCAGCTGATATTCAAGCGCCTAGAAGCTTTATCGTTCAACTGCAATTCACACTATAACAGCTGTTTTTTACAATCAAAACAGAAAAAATTGTATTTTAGCGAATACCGTTAAATTGAATTAAATATTACCCATTTATGAAATACTTACTACTCGTTTATCTATTACTACCGTTACTAGGGTTTTCGCAAATTACAGGAAAAGTGACGTTCTTTAATTCAAAAGAACCAATCGTAGGAGCGAAAATAATCGCTTCAAATGGACAAAAAGCAATTTCTGATTTCGACGGAAAATTTAAATTAGAAGTTAATACTTTTCCCGTTACCCTTATAACTAGTTTTTTACCCTTTGCAAATGATACAATAGTTGTAAAATCTGCGGGGGATATAACAATTGCTTTAAAGGAACGCATTCAAAATATTGCTACAGTTGTAGTTTCTGCCGGAAGAAGATCACAAGATATTGAAGAAGTTCCAATTTCGATGGAAATCATTAAAACCGCAATGATTGATAACAAAGGAATCACCGATTTAGAACAAGCCGTGGATCAGAGTCCTGGCGTTTATGCAATGGATGGACAAGTAAGTATCCGCGGAGGTAGTGGATTTTCCTATGGCGCGGGAAGTCGGGTTTTATTACTTTGGAATGGCGTGCCAATGCTTTCTGGCGATGCTGGAGATACAAAGTGGAATTCTATTCCGATGGAACAAGCCTCGCAAATTGAAATATTGAAAGGAGCGTCATCGGTTTTATACGGTAGTGGAGCATTGAATGGTATTATTTCTCTTACAGAAAAAGAGCCCGGATTAAAAGGAGAAACCCGCGTAAAAGTTCAAAGCGGTTTGTATGGCGATCCAAAAAGACAAACCCTAAAGTGGTGGTCGACAAATCCGATGTTTTACCAAATAGAAGCATATTATGGGAAAATGCATAAAAAATTCGGGTATACAATTTCCACCACAGGATTTAAAAACGAAGGTTACCGCCAAGGAGAAACCGAAGATCGCGCAAGATTGAGTGGCTCACTATTTTTCCGTCCAGAGAAAATTAAACGCTTGAAAGCTGGAATCGGATATAATTTTCAGTACCAAAAAACGGGAAATTTCCTAATCTGGCAAAGCGATACTTTTGCTTATACTCCAAGCGGAGGTGCCGATACAAGCCTTGCAACATCCACATTAACCTATAATACTGGTGTTCGACTGAGTTTGGATCCGTATATTAAATACGTTGATAGATACAATAATCGGCACAATCTCAAAACACGGATTTATTACGTAGACAATACAAATATCACCAACAAGGCGCAAAGTTCTGGTTCTTCCGTGTCTTATGCGGATTATCAATTCCAGCATTCTTGGAAAAATGGAATAGAGCTAACAACTGGCGCTACCACAATTTACACCAAAGTAAACTCGAACTTGTTTGGCGATCATTCGTCCACGAATAGTGCAATTTATGCTCAATATGAACAAAAAATTGGAAAATTGGATATTACGGGTGGCTTGCGTTTTGAGTATTTTAAACAAGACAATAGAAAAGGGGATTCTGACTTTTATATAGGCAATCCGGACAAAAAAAACAAACTACCTGTAACACCAATTGCGCGCCTTGGATTGCACTATAAAATTGCCAAGTTTACGCATTTAAGAGCTTCTTTCGGTCAAGGCGTTCGTTATCCATCCGTTGCGGAAAGGTATACGGTAACGAGTGTTGGAGCGCTTAATATTTTTCCAAATCCCGATTTAAGACCAGAAACAGGATGGGCAGCCGAAATTGGAATAAAACAAGGCGTAAAAATGGGTGGATGGAAAGGGTTGATAGATATTGCTGGTTTTGTGAACCAATATAATAATATGATGGAATTTACCTTTGGTCTTTACCCAACGGAAGGAATTTTGGTGAATCTTACCAATCCGGATGATCCAGGGTACATTACTAAATGGCTCGGTTTTCAGGCTCAAAATGCCGAAAAAGCACGAATTTCCGGAATGGAATTTTCCTTTAATAGCCAGGGAAAAATAAAGGAAGTTGAATTAGTAAGTTTAATTGGGTATACTTACATGAACCCAATTAGTTTAAATAGCGATTCGTTATACAATTCAAATTTTTCTGATTCTGGCAGTAACATGTTAAAATATAGATTCAAACACCTTGCAAAGGCTGACATTGAAGCAACCTGGAAAAATTTTAGTGTTGGAGCATCCTTTCGTTACAATAGTTTTATGCCTAATATTGACAAAACTTTTGAAGATGGTGTTTTTGGAACACAAATTTTGCCTGGTTTAAAAGAATACCGTTCCAGAGATAATAGCGGAAGCTTTGTATTTGATGCAAGAATTGGTTATTCCTTTAAAAATCATTATCGCGTAGGTTTTATGGTTAATAATATTTTGAATGCGGAATACTCCACCCGACCGGGAGATATTCAGCCACCAAGAACGTTCTTGGTTCAACTGCAAATGAAATTTTAATGAAAGTACTTGGTGTAATACCCGCCCGATTCGATTCGTCGCGATTTCCTGGAAAACCTTTGATAGATTTGAAAGGGAAAACAATGATTCAGCGCGTTTACGAAGGTGCAAAAAAATCTTCTCTAATAACAGAGGTTATCGTTGCAACGGATGACCAGCGCATATACGACGAGGTAATTCGCTTTGGCGGTTCGGTGCGGATGACCAAAATTTCACACACCAGCGGAACAGATCGCTGTGCAGAAGTTGCAAAAGAATTCCCAGAAATGGATGTTATTATCAACATTCAGGGAGACGAACCTTTGGTTGATTACAGGCAGTTGGAAGTATTAATTGAAGCTTTTCGACAAGAAAAAACAGTTATTGCAACCTTGGGAAACACCTCTATACGTTTGGAAGATATTGAAAATCCAAATCGCATTAAAGTAGTTTTAAATAAGCACAACGAAGCGTTATATTTTAGCAGAAGTGCGGTTCCTAATTTTGTTCATTCTAAAGGTAAACCGATAGAAAACTACCCTTACATGCGACACATTGGTTTGTATGCGTTCAGAGCAAAAACGTTGCAGGAACTTACAGCACTGCAGCCAACTGCGCTGGAAAAAATCGAGTCGTTAGAGCAATTGCGATGGCTTTACCACGGATATTCCATCCAACTTGTTGAAACAGATATCGAGACACCCAATATTGATGTCCCAGAAGATGTTGAAAAAGTACTCGCACTTCTTTGACTAATTTTACTGCATTTTGCAACATTTTCGAAAGAAATTCGTAATTTGCAGAGGTTTAGCTCATTAAAATAATTAAGGCATGGTTTCAGTTGAACAACTTATTGGAGATTTATTGGTTCGCCATAATTGCGTCATTATTCCAGCATTTGGAGGTTTTGTTGCAAAACAAACATCCGCGTCAATTGATTATAAAAATGGCATAATGACTCCTCCTCGGAAATCGTTATTGTTTAACCGGCAGTTGATTAACAACGATGGGTTATTAATTGCGGAACTTGCTGTTTCAAATGCAATAAATTACAACCAAGCAACTGATACCGTTGGTTCTTT
>CAIYXD010000054.1 GCA_903930085.1 uncultured Flavobacteriia bacterium | reverse complement strand
GCTGCTTTTTCGAAATGTGTTCGCGGGTTAAACGGATTTGCTTCAATACTTTCGATAGAAAGCATGGAAACAGAGCCAACCAAACCAGAATTACTCGTGGATGAAGTGATATCCGTTTCAGCATTTTCTAGCAATGCACTTAAACCTTTACCCAGAGCAGAACGTTTTTTATTGTTAGAGTTCATCGTTTATTTCAATTGTTTTTTCGTCGTTGCCAATTTTCGTCAAATTGTTTCTTTGCAGAATTTCGCGCGCAAAATTAAGATAATTAATGGATCCTTTACTTGCTGCATCGTGCATTATTATTGTTTCCCCAAAGCTTGGTGATTCTGCCAATTTCGTGATTCTATGAATTACAGTATCAAAAACAAGTTCTTGAAAATGTGTTTTTACTTCATCAACAACTTGGTTTGCTAAGCGCAAGCGGGTATCGTACATTGTCAGTAAAATTCCTTCAATTTCCAAATCTTGGTTGAGGCGACCTTGAACGATTTTAATTGTGTTTAAGAGCTTACCGAGTCCTTCAAGTGCAAAATATTCGCATTGAACTGGAATTATAACAGAATCTGCTGCAGTTATTGCATTTACGGTTATTAGCCCGAGAGAAGGTGAACAATCAATTATGATAAAATCATATTGGTCGCGAATCTTTTCCAGAGCCAATTTCAACATGTACTCGCGATTCGGCAGGTTGATCATTTCTAATTCTGCACCAACAAGATCAATGTGTGAAGGAATTAAATCCAAATTTGGATTTTGCGTGCGAACAGTAAGTTCGGATGGATCAACACCATTTATCAAACAATCGTAGATATTATTGGTGCTTTTTGGATCAAAACCTAGTCCTGAAGTTGCATTTGCCTGCGGATCAGCGTCGACAAGAAGTGTTTTGTATTCTAGAACACCTAAGCATCCAGCAAGATTAATTGCCGTTGTTGTTTTCCCAACTCCACCTTTTTGATTCGCAATTGCAATAATTTTTCCCATCCGCTATTTTTTGAACGCTAAAGATACGATTAACGTTTAGGATAAATAAATATATTTTGGATAAATTATCAACTATTTGTTTGTTGAAATAACGTGGTATTTTTTTATTTGTTGGAACAACGCTTTATTTTTTGTTTTTAGAAAATCTCAGTATTAAAGATCTTCAAACGAAATAGAAGTGGAGTAGGAATCTTCTGGCAGCGAAACATCTATTTCTGCATTCCCAATGTTTTTAAGCGAGTCTATTTTTGCAAGTACATCTTCTAATCCTTCCCGAAATTTCTCAAAATCTTCCTTATATAAAAATAATTTATGCTTTTGAAAACTTTCACTTCCATCCGCGTTGGTTGTTTTTTTACTTTCTGTTAAAATAAGGTACAAATCGTTTCCCTTTGTCGATTTTACATCAAAAAAATAGGTTCTTTTCCCAGCTCTAACAACTTTAGAATAAACTTCGTTATTGGTGTCGTTTTCCATGTTTACAGCAATTTAATACAAACAAATATGCTATTTTTTATTAAAAACAACAAATAATACTGTTTGGATTTTCAGAAGGGATTATTGCATATCTAAAGGTGTTTAGCAATAAAAAAGGCCTACTATTACTCTTCTGACAACTGTTTTAGGTAAATCTCAGCATACATTCCGCCTGCGGCAAGCAATTGGTCGTGCGCTCCTTCTTCGGTTTTTCGACCATCTTCAATGACAATAATTCGATCTGCATTTCGCAGGGAAGATATTCT
>CAIYXD010000053.1 GCA_903930085.1 uncultured Flavobacteriia bacterium | reverse complement strand
CTATGATTTAAACGTAAAACTAAACTATAAATTAACCGACAAAGACCGAATTTACCTAAGTGGTTATTATGGTAAAGACATGTTCACTTTTGACAACAAAGACGATAACTTCAAAGTTGAAATGCCATGGGGAAATGGAATTGCTGCCTTACGGTGGAACCACTTATTTACCAATAAATTATTTATGAACGTCACCACAACTTTCTCGGATTATATGTTCAGCTTTGGTTCACAACAAGATGAATTCCGTTTTGCACTGAAGTCTGGTGTGCGTGATATTGGATCAAAAGTTGATTTTACGTATTACGCAAACACAAAAAACAGGCTGAAATGGGGTGCCGATTACATTTACCATACGTTTACTCCAACAAGCGTATCCGCGGAAACCGACGAAGTTGTTTTTAATACCGGCGAAGCACAAAAACTCTTTAGCCATGAGTCTGCATTGTACATTTTGGATGAATTCGATTTCAATGAAAAAATTCGATTTAATTTCGGCTTACGTTATAGTATGTATCACCAAGTAGGACCTTTTACACGTTACCAAAAAGGCGGAATTGGATCGGTTGACACTTCATTTACCTATTCAAAAGGCGATTTAATTAAATTTTACAATGGATTAGAACCCCGTGTTTCCGGTCGTTGGTTGCTACCAGATAAAAGTTCGATTAAAGCCGGATATTCCTATAATTACCAATATGTTCATTTAACTTCCCTGAGCGCGGTATCCTTGCCAACGGATATTTGGTATCCAACAACAGAATTGGCAAAGCCGCAACAAGGCTGGCAAGCTTCCATTGGGTATTTCCGAAATTTCCTAAACGACAGAATTGAAACATCTGTTGAAGTGTATTACAAAGGCATGAAAAACCTCATTGAATATCAAGAAGGTGCGCTACCGGGAGACGATATAAATGATAATACCGATAATTTGCTGGTTTTTGGAAAAGGATGGAGCTACGGCTTGGAACTTTTTGTGAAACGATCTTATGGAAAACTAACCGGTTGGGTTGGCTATACATGGTCAAAAACGGAGCGGGTTTTCCCTGATTTAAACAACGGGAAAGTCTTTCCAGCAAAATATGACCGAAGACATGACTTATCGGTTGTTGCAAATTACAAGCTAAATGACCGTTGGACTTTTGGAGCTTGTTTCATCTTCGCCACAGGAAATACATTGACGTTACCCTCTTCTTGGTATGTTCAGGAACAGAATTTATTGTTTAATTACGGGGAACGAAATTCTACTCGAATGGCTCCATACCATCGTTTAGACATTTCAGCCACTTTGTACGATAAAGCGTACAAACTCAAAACAGATTTGCTGACTGGTGAAGAAATTCAAGTCAAAAAGAAATTTAGAAGCAACTGGGCGTTTTCTATTTACAATGCCTACAACAGAGCAAATCCTTTCTTTTTATACGTCGATAACGATGGCGATTTCCTAAATGGCGATTTTAAAATAACGGTGAAACAAGTTACGCTTTTCCCAATTATCCCAAGTGTTACGTGGAATTTTGAATATTAAAAAATGAAAAATATAGCATACGTATTATTTGTTCTAATGCTGTTGAATTCCTGCACGAAAGAAGTGAAAATCGAAATTCCAGGATATGCAGAAAGTATCGTAATCGATGGTAGGATTGAAACAAACTTTCCACCGGTTGTTTTGCTTTCCAGAACGAATGATATTTATTCACCAACGAATTTGGAAGCGTATTTAAATGGTTTTATTTCTGGCGCAGTACTATCTGTTAGCGATGGAACCACGACTTTTCCTTTGGTTGAAATTTGCACGGATGCGCTGCCTGCGGGAACAGAAAATTTTGCTGCCCAATTCTTTGGCATTCCGGTGGAAGAAATCGCCAATTACCATTTGTGCGCCTATACTTCTTTTGATCCTGCGATATTAGGTCAAGTTGGTAAAACGTATACCTTAAACGTAAACTATGCCGGAGAAACCTATACGTCCCAAACGACCATAGTTCCGCCAATAGATTTATTTGATACCTATTGGAAACCAGCGAAAAATCAAACCGAATACGGGTATTCTTGGGCAACAATTTCAGATAATGCAAACCAATTTGACGGCTATCTCTGGGAAGTAAAATATAGCGATGAATCAAGTTATAGCAAGCCGTTTTCGCCGTTTTTTGACGACCAATTTATAGATGGTTTAACGTTCGATTTTGCGTATGAGAACCCTATGAGTTACCAGGAATCTTCCTTTCCGGATGAATTCAAAGGATTCTATAAGCTTGGTGATACGCTCGTGGTGAAACTATCCAAAATGGACGAAGCAGTATACCAATTCATGGAAAAAAAATATACGCAGCTATTTTCAGCAGGAAATCCATTTGCGACACCAACAAATATTCCATCCAATATCAAGGGCGGTGCTTTGGGAATTTGGGCTGGCTATTCGCCACGTTTTGACACCTTGATTTGCATTCCATAAAACTAAAAACAAGCTTTTTTAAAAAAATCGGATGTATTCTTTCTCTCAAACTACCATTTTCTTGAAAAAAATGTAATTTTGAAATAAAAACATGAAAAAACTCTTCTACTTATCGATTCTCCTGATTTCTTTCTCTTCCTGTGAAAAGGCTTACAAATGTGAGTGCAAACAGATTTTAAACGGCGAAGATTGGAACCCAATTGTTACGTATGTTTCTATTGAAAACAAGAAGAAAAACGCTAAAACAGAATGTGAATCATTGAGTTATTCCTTTGGATGGCAAAATTATCAAAGTTGCACTATCAAAGAATAATTTTTCTGATTAACACTGTAGAAAATAAATCAATAGTACTTTTCGCCAATCAAGAAGTTTTGAACGTAATCCCTTACGCCTTCTTCTAATGTATGGAATCCACTAGTATATCCTGCAGCGAGCATTTTAGACATATTCGCTTCGGTAAAATACTGGTATTTATCTCGAATATCAATTGGAGTGTCGATAAACGTAATGTTTTCCGCTTTCCCCATGTTTTTAAACGTGTTTTTCGCAAGATCAAGGAATGTCCGAGCTTTACCTGAACCAAGATTGTAAATTCCTGAATTCGGTTTCTTTTCCAATAAAAACAAACAAACTTCCACCACGTCTTTTACATAGATGAAATCGCGCAATTGACCACCATCAGTGAATGCAGGATTATGGGATCGGAATAATTTCATTCCACCCGCTTCATTGATTTGTCGGAAAGCATGAAAAATAACACTTGCCATTCTACCTTTATGGTATTCATTAGGACCGTAAACATTGAAAAATTTCAATCCTGCCCAAAATGGCGGCTGTTTCGTTTGCGTTAAAACCCATTTATCAAAATCATTCTTAGAATCTCCGTACGGATTTAATGGTTTTAAACTTGGAATTAGCGCTGGATTGTCCGAATAACCAAATTCTCCCAATCCATACGTCGCAGCGGAACTTGCATAAACCAGCGGAATATTGAATTGCACGCAAGCATTCCAAACAGCCTTCGAATAATCCACGTTCAATTCATCAAAAATTGCCTTGTCGAATTCTGTCGTATCCGTTCGCGCACCAATATGAAAAATCATTTCTACTTCAGCACCAAAATCATGGAGCCATTGGATGAAATCGTTCCGGCCAATTTTTGCCGCCATGGTTTTTCCTTCCAGATTATTTGCCTTTTCCGTCTTGGAGAAATCATCCACAACAACGATGTTATCGTATCCAGCTTTGTTTAGTCGACTGACCAAACAGCTCCCAATGAATCCGGCTGCACCAGTTACTATAATCATGTTTTTAATTTGGAAAATGAAATTTCAGCGTGAAAATTAGAACAAACCGTTTATTTCTGCATCTATAGAATTGATAATTTTACCAAGATCTTCCTGGCTTTCCGGAAAACGGTTATTATCCACATCTATTATCAATAATTTACCTTTGTCATAGGTAGATATCCAAGCTTCATAGCGCTCGTTAAGTCGTTTTAAATAATCCAACCTAATACTTTCTTCGTAGTCTCTCCCACGTTGTTGGATTTGACTCACCAACGTTGGAACGCTTGCTCTTAAGTAAATTAATAAATCGGGAGCAGAAACAAAGGAATCCATTAAGTTGAACAACGAAAAATAATTCTCAAAATCACGCGTAGTCATAAGTCCCATGGAATGAAGGTTTGGCGCAAAGATAAACGCATCCTCATAAATAGTTCGATCCTGAATAACGGTTTTTTCGGTTTTTTGTATCTCTTGTGTTTGCGTGAAACGGCTGTTCAAATAATAAATTTGAAGGTTAAAGGACCAACGTTGCATGTCTTCGTAGAAATCATTCAGATAGGGGTTTTGTTCCACGTCTTCAAAGTGCGTTTCCCATCCGTAATGTTTAGCCAACAGCTTCGTTAACGTTGTTTTTCCTGAACCAATATTACCAGCAATTGCTATATGCATGTTTCCTTTATTTTAGACGCCGAAATTACAACAAATGATGTTATTATTGATTAAATAGCAGCGTATATTTATATATTTTATTCTCCGTTCGAAAATAGAAAAAATTACCCGATATTTTCACTTCAAAAACATTTTTGATTGGTAAATCGATTAATTTCTTTTCTGGGACAGCTAAATTATAAAGTAACAGCTGGTTGTTTTGAACAAGGACAAGGTTATTCTCCTTCACAGCAAAATCCATGATATTCTCAAATTTATTTGCGCTCAACAATGAACCGTAGACATCGAACTGGTAAATTGTGCCGGCTGCATCGAATAAAAACAATTGATTATTCCACTCTTGGATGGATGCAATCATCGAAATATTCAAAATTCCCTTGAGATTACTAATCTCCTGAAACTGATTGGTTCTGCCCAAACTCAATAAAAGCAATCTAGAATTTAGTTGATCCAATACCCACAATTTATCCGACTGACTAGAAACTGCGATATGCGTTGCATTTCCAATTCCGAATCCGGAAAGATCTATGCATTGCTCACTCAATGTCAAGGTGTTATCCAATAAACAAATTAGTTGCTGTTCCTCTGAAAAGGTTATCCATTTCATTGGATTAATAGACTGAATTGAAGTTAGTCGACCAAAAGACTTACTGCTTTGAAAAAATTGGAGAACACCGGCAGAATCATATTTTTGAATTACATTTTTGGATGTGATGATGCAATTTTCCAAGCCATCCAATGCCCATTTTTCATCTTGACCTATTTCTAATTCGCAAACCTTCAACCAGCGCGTGGAATCGCTTTTCTGAGCAAAAGAAATGGTGAAAAAACCCATTAAAATTAAACTAATTACTACTTTCATCCTTTTTGAAGAAGCTGATTTTCCGTTAAAATTACCTGCTGAATTTCATCTAGTATATTTCGGTCATTTGACAAGCGAGGCACTTTGTTTTGCCCTCCAAGTTTACCTTTGTTTTTTAGCCATTGATCAAATATTCCTTCCGTAACTTTTTGAATTATTGGCGGATCTAAAATTAAATTATTGTAGCGCTTTGCATCATAATCCGAGTTTATTTCCCGCAAATGTTCGTCTAAAATAAACGAAAACCGATTGAAGTCTGACGGTTCTTTGCTAAACTCAACTAGCCATTCATGCGCGCCATGTTCACTGTCCGACATAAAAACTGGACCTGCGGTAAATTCTTTAATTTCTGCGCCGGTTTTTAAACAAGCATGCGTAATTGCGCGTTCTGCATTATCCACAATCAATTCTTCCCCGAACGTATTAATGAAACTTTTTGTACGACCAGTAATTTTAAACCGAAAAGGTAGTACGGAAGTGAATTGCACGGTATCGCCAATAATATAACGCCACAATCCAGCATTGGTAGAAATGACAATCGCATAATTTATACCAGTTTCAACTTCTGATAAATTGATAATTTCTTTCGAATTCACACCATTATAAGCAGACATTGGGATGAATTCATAGTAAATTCCATAATCCAGCATCAGCAGTAATTCGTTGGAATTTATTTTATCCTGAATTCCAAAAAAGCCTTCTGATGCGTTGTATGTTTCCACATAGTGCATGGATGGGTCTGGGATTAATTTCTCAAATTGCTTTCGATACGGCTCAAAATTAACACCGCCGTGCATAAACAATTCTAAATTCGGCCAAACTTCTTTTAAATTACTTTTCCCTGTTATCTCTAAAATTTTCGTGGCTAAAACAAGCGTCCAGCTCGGCACTCCAACGATAATGCAAACATCTTCATTCATTGTGCTCATTGCCATTTTTTCAATCTTGGATTCCCATTCACTCATCAACGCAATTTCTTTTGATGGTGTTCTTCGAATTTCTGCCCACCAAGGAAGATTTTTCACAATTATGGCAGAGAGATCTCCAAAATAAGAATCTGAATGAAGGTGGTTTACCTGCGTGCTTCCGCCAATAACCAAATGTTTTCCCGCGTATAATTTTGCATTTGGAAAATTCTCATAATACAATGCAAGTAGGTCTTTTCCCCCTTTGTAATGGCAATCTTCCAAGGATTCTTTGGTCACTGGAATTAATTTACTTCTACTGGAAGTTGTGCCAGAGGATTTTGCAAACCATTTTGTTTCTGTTGGCCATAGAATATTTTGCTCGCCCTGGATCAAACGATCAACATAAGGTTGAATGTCGGGATATTCTTGAATTGGAACGAATTGTTTGAAATCTGCGTACGTTTTTATGGAGGAGAAGTTGTACGTAATGCCCCATTCTGTTTGTTGAGAAGCAAGGACCATCTTTTCAAATAATTCCTGTTGCACTTCCAATGGATGTTTTTTAAACAGATCGATTTGATGCGTCCGTTTTTTTAAAATCCAAGCAAATATAGAATTGAAAGACATATGCTTAAATTAAATATTTGCTTAAATGTAAACAAAAAAAAGCCATTCATAATTGAACAGCTTGACTATTTTTCAGTTTGGCGAAATTTTATCCCCAAATTAAAATAGAAGCAAGAATAGCCAATGCAATGATTGTAAAGATGGTGCCTACCGCTGCTGTTGAACTTTCGAAAAAATTATCTGACATAGTGTTTTTTTTTTCAAAAGTAAAAAAATTTTTGTTCCCAAAACTTACTTAAACCAACTTTCTTTTAATTCGAAGCTAATTTTTAATAATTCCAGGTATGCAAGCCTTTTAAAATAGTTTTTTTCAGCAAAAAGCCACCCTGAAATCAGAGTGGCTTCCTTAAATGTATTATCTATTTTATTCTCTAGAACCCATTATTCTAAGCAAAGAAAGGAATAAATTGATGAAAAGAATGTACAACATCAAACCGCCAACCAAGGATAATTTATTTCTATCCAACGCAGAAAGATCAGAATCCTGTGACATATTCTTCAATTGCTGCATGTAGTAAGCTGTTAATCCAGTAAAAACAAATACACCAATTACAGAGATTACAAAATCCATCATTTCGCTTTTCATGAAAATATTCACGATTCCAGCGATAAAAATACCAATGAAAACCATGTATAATAAGCTGCCAAATTTAGTAAGGTCTGTTTTGGTAGTGTAACCCAAAATTGCCATTCCAGCGAAAGCTCCTGCAGAAACAAAAAATGTTGAAACGATAGAAGGCATTGCGTAAACTAGAAAAATAGAGCCAAGACTCAGACCCATTAAAGCGGAATAAGCGATAAAAAGCACCATTAAAACGGCCAAAGAAAGACGTTTATAGGCCATTTGAATTAGCAATCCTAGTCCAAGTGGCGCAAATGCTACAACATAAAAAACTGGAGAAATGGTTCCTTGTGGTGTAATAAAATACGCTTGGAAGAATTCTGGCGTTCCGGCTTGGTATGCAATTAATCCTGAAATTGCCAATGCTCCAAACATGTATCCATATACATTTTTGAAAAAATCACGGGTTACTTCTTTCGTGAATTCGCCGTTTTGGTTTAAAATATTATTCATTGTTTAATGTAATTTAGCTTGTACTAAGTTAATAAATTCTTTTCTAGTTGCATCATTCTTCAAAAATAATCCTGTAAATGCGCTTGAAGTAGTAACCGAATTTTGTTTTTGAACGCCGCGCATCTGCATGCACATGTGGGAACATTCAATGACAACAGCAACTCCTTTTGGGTTTAGCGTTCGTTGGATGCAATCTCTAATTTCAATGGTCAAACGCTCCTGCACTTGCAAACGGCGCGAATAGGCATCCACAACTCTTGGAATTTTACTTAACCCAACAATTTTCCCATTTGGAATATAAGCAATGTGTGCTTTCCCGAAAAATGGCAACATATGGTGTTCACACATGGAATAAATATCGATATCTTTCACAATCACCATTTCGGAATATTCTTCGTGGAAAATCGCCTGTTTTATAAGATCATCTGGATTAATTTTATAGCCATTTGTTAAAAACTGCATTGCTTTTGCAACACGTTCTGGCGTCTTCAACAAACCTTCACGTTGCGTATCTTCGCCTAAATTATGGATGATTTCTTCGTAATGATTTGCGAGTTCGATTGTTAGCTTTTCGTCGTACATTTCCTCTAAAGTTTGTTTGATTGTAAAAAGTATAACAACCCACAATTAAAATGGTTCTTTCCCACCAAAATATTCTACATAATTGTTTTCTGTTTCAATCAATTTTATCTTTACTAGTTCGCCACCAGCAATAGCAATTGGCGCTTTAATTCGTTCCCAGATCTGAATTGCCATATTTTCTGTTGACGCGAGCATTCCAGCTAAAAAGGGAACATCCAAATTCAAGTTCTTGTGGTCTAATGGCTCAATAACTTCTTCTTTTAGAATGTTACTTAAATCTTTCAGATTAATCACAAAACCAGTATCTACACTTGGTTTCCCTTTAACAGTAACATAAATTGCAAAATTATGTCCGTGCCAGTTTTTGTTGGAACATTTCCCAAACACTTCCCAGTTTTTTTCTTCTGACCAATCTTCTCTCCACAATTTATGTGCAGCATTGAATGTTTCTCTGCGTGTAATATATATTGTATTCACTCTTTTAATTTATGCCACAAAGATACTTTAGAATTTGGAATTACGAATTGGATAAAGGGAATTATCACACTTTCAGGCATTTTTACGAATAATATGGGCTACCTTTGCCCCATGGAAGAACGATTGGATAAAATTTTAATACAACGGAATTTAGTGAGTTCACGCGTGCGTGCCGAGCAAATCATACGAGAAGTTGGCGTGCGTGTGGAAGGGAAATTAATCACTAAAAACGGTAAAAAATTTCCAATCGACTGCAACATTGATATGATTGAAGTGGAAATCCCTTGGGTTTCTCGCGGCGCCTTGAAACTACTGGAAGCTATACACCAATGGAAACCAACGATCAAAGGAACCACGATGATGGATATTGGTGCTTCCACGGGCGGATTTACTGAAGTTTTACTGCAAAATGACGTTGCGAAAGTATACTGCGTTGATGTTGGTAAAGACCAATTACATGAAAAAGTGAAATCCGACGCGCGCATTGTCAATTTGGAAAGAACACATGTACGGGAATTAACCTCAAACACTATAAAAGATCCAATCGATGGTTGTGTAATTGACGTGGCATTTATCTCACTGGAAAAAATATTCCCATTTATTCATGCTTTTCTGAAAACGGATGCTTTTGTAATTGCACTGGTAAAGCCGCAATTCGAAGTTGGGAAAGAGAATGTTTCCAAAGGTGGAATCGTGAAAAATAAAAGTCTGTATCCTGAAGTAATTGAAAAAATCAAAGCAGCGGCGAAGGTCAATAATCTCATTTACCAAGGACACATAAATTCACCAATATTAGGTGGTGATGGAAATACAGAGTTCTTGATGCTTTTGAAAAAGAATTAAGAAGCGCGTCAAGCCGAACTTTTGATCAGGTAAAGATTTCCCCTTTAAAATAAAGGTTTATTTTTCTTCTTTAGAACAGTTCAAAATAAGGGTTTTTGTATCTTTGTACTCAGTTATGACGGAAGGAACAAAAAAACAATTTAATGTGCGAGAAATTCGGGAACAAT
>CAIYXD010000052.1 GCA_903930085.1 uncultured Flavobacteriia bacterium | reverse complement strand
TTTTTTATAATCGCATAATTAATTTTGGATGGTCGCGCCTCTTGAAAATAGATTCCATAATATTGACCAGCAACGTTATCGTATAAACTTTCTAGTCGGTCGCCTTGAAAGGTTACTTCGTTGCCCAAACTTCCTTCGATGTTGAGTGTTCCTTTGTACACATATAACAATGCGTTTTTGTGTAAGTAAATGTCTGTTCCAGCTGGAATAGTTAACGTTTTTGCGGAATCTATTGCTGCGTAACCATAAACAACATGAGGTTTATCGTTAAACCAAGGATTACTAATATCGTCATTTAAATCTTTGTAGTGAAAATAAGCATCTTGTCCCCAAACGGCAAGTTTCACATATTGATCCACACCATTTGTTCTAAATCGAATGGAATCTTCTATAATCAGCGGAGAATTTTGGCTGTTTATATCCAACGTTACTTCCACGAAAGTGAATAAGCTATCTTTCCCTTCTAATTCAATTTTAGAAAATTCTGTCCCCATCAATCCATCCATATTGATTCTAAAAGGTGAATCCGCGCCTCCCATTAATTGGATTTCTTCAATTTGAACCGTTTTATTTTCTTTATTGTAGATTTTAAATTGTTGTGTAGTAGAACCAATTGTGGTGAAAACGGTATCAAATACCAATGTGTCAACTGAAAAACTTAAGTTACCTTTGGAAAGTAAGTTCGACTTTTTACAGCTTGCAGAAAGCGAAGCAATAATTATCAGAAATACGATGGTATAATAATTTTGTTTTAACACGATTCTTGGAAGTAAGTATTATTTCTATTAAGCACAAAAATAACGAAAACAAACAATCTTTATTTTAATTCAAAAAAAAATAAGATTTTTAAAAAGTTTGTGTAACTTTGCAACCCGTTTAGGCATATTATAGAAAGAAAACGGTTATAAAAAAGCATTTAATACATTCAAAATGAAAAAAGATACACACCCAGAAGATTACAGAATGGTAGTTTTTAAAGATATGTCAAACGATTATGCATTCGTTTGTCCTTCTTGCGCAACTTCTAGCGAAACTATAAAGTGGGAAGATGGTAACGAATATCCATTGGTTAAATTGGATATTTCTCACAAATCACACCCTTTCTTTACAGGAATCGTTCAATTCGTAGATACTGCAGGTCGTATTGATAAATTTAAAACGCGTTACGGTCGTCACATGAAATGAGATAACCCTTTGAAGATACAAGGCCTTCTGTCATTTGATAGAAGGCTTTTTTTTTCAAGTAACTTTTAAAAATAGTTTACGTCTTTTGTCGTTCTATTTTTAATTATAACTAATTACCTTTGTAAAAGTGAAAAAGTTAAGTATCCTTTTAGTCGTTTTGTCTGTTTTTTCAGAAATACAATTTTGCAATGCAAGTAGGATTGAAAAAGCTTTCGTTGCGCTCAATACATACAATTACTTCAAAGCAAAAACGCTTTTCGAAAAATCAATTAAAAAGAACTATTCTGCGGCATCCTTTGGGCTTGCATCTATTTATTTTCGCGAAGACAACCCTTTTCACTCCATCGATTCAGCTTTTGTTTACATAAAGAATTCTGAAAGTTCTTATGGATCATTGCCGGATAAACGAAAGCAATCGTATAAAAAGTATGGTTTTGATTACTTGAATATATTGGAACTTCGCGCTAAGGTTAGCACCGGTTTCTATCAACGGGCAATAAATAGCAATTCCGTCGCCGGTTTCACCGATTTCATTACCAATCATCCTTGGTCGAATGAGTTATTTTCGGCTACGTTTAAAAGAGATTCCATTTCTTTTAAAGAATCCATTTTTGCGAATACTTCAACAGTATTTCAACACTTTATTTCTACCTATCCAAATAGTTCATTTCTAAACGAAGCGCAGCTGAACTTCGACCGTCTGCAATACCAAGAATATACGCAAACAAATGATATCGCGGCATATTTGATGTTTATGGAGAAATGTCCTGAAAATCCATTTATTTCCAAAGCGCAAGATCGAATTTATGAAATTGAAACTGATGAAAATACTATTTCGGCATATGTTTCCTTTTTGAATAAACATCCTGAGAATAGAAATATTAGCGATGCATGGCGTAAAATCTACCAATTGTATATGCTCGAATTTTCGGATCAAAGAATCGAACAATTTAAATTGGATTTCCCACTTTATCCCTATAAAGAGGAATTAGAGGCGGATTGGAGTTATTTGCAACTCAATTTACTGCCTTTCAAATCGGAAGTATTGTTTGGTTATATGGATTATACTGGGAATGTGATAATTCCTGCGGAGTACGAACAACTAGGTTTTTTCAAAGAAGGATTGGCGCTTGCTATGAAAAATGGAAAATACGGCTACATAGACAAGGGAAATCGCGTTGTTATTCCATTTATTTACGATGAATCTACAGAATTTGAGCAAGGAAGAGCTCTTGTCACTATAAATGGCTTGCAAGGAATGATAGATCGTTCTGGCGCAGTAATTTTTCCTTTAGCATTTTCCGATTTAGGAATTGTTTCCGAAGATTTAGTCTATGGTTTAAAAGATAGTTTATATGGCTATTTTGACAAAAATTACCACTTGGTTATTCCATATTCTTTTACGGAAGCATATGCATTCAATGGTGGAATCGCAAAGGTTCAAGTTGTTGATAAGCAAGCATGTATAGATAAAAAAGGCGAATTTATTGTTCGGCCAGAATTTGAGTTTATTGATTTTTTCACGGATTCACTCCTAACGTTTAAACTACAAGATACCTTGGGCTTGATGCGCAAAAATTGCCAAATTAAAGTGTCGCCAGTTTTTGAAGAAATAGGTCAATTGTCTGTTAATCGCGCGTTGGTATTAAAGAATGGTTCAATTGGATATATAGATGGTGCTGGAGAAATTAGTATTCCACCGCAGTATGAAAAATTCCCAAATTACTTAAAAAGAGGCCAGTTTAATTCTAATTTGGCAATCGTAAAGTTCAAAGAGAAATTTGGTGTTATCGATCAACAAGGAAAAATCGTCTTGCCTATTCAGTATTCAGAAATTGGAGATATCAGTTCTTTGCTTGCATTCTCCAAAGGAAAAGGCTGGGGATTTATGGATTTAACTGGTAAAATTATCCTTCCACCTCAATTTGATTACGCTGAAAGTTTCAAAAATGGTCTTGCAATTGTAGAGATATATTCGTTTCAAGGCGTGATTGATTCCAAAGGAAAATTTATTATTCCTCTTAAGTTTACTACAGTTTATCGTTTGTCGGAGCAGTTGTTTCTTGTTTCCAATGGTTCCCGACAAGGTGTTTATTCCAACAAAGGAATAGAGCTCGTTCCTATGAATTATCAACAAATTCAATTAGTTGGTAAAGATTTATTGGTGCTTACTAATGCAAATGAGCTACATTATTTGTATCTTCCCGAAAATAGAATAATTAAACCGACAAAAAAGAGTGACTAAATTTTTCGACATATTGGATCGATTTAAGTTCGGTATAATCGCAGCTTTTGCAGCTTATATTGGGATTTTCATCTATTTACAGATGGAATCGTATACCGCATATTTTCCAATTGAAACAACATTCAATGAAGGGTCACATGTAGTCATTCCAGAGGATGAAGTGAAGTTAAAACCGGAAAACATAGAAGTTCCCACAGATTTTATTCCAACAGATGTTAAAAATATTTCAAGAGACCAAAATGACACAAGAAAACGGTCAAATGAGAAATGGTTCGAGAATAAGTCTGCCAGTGAAGTAGAGCAATCTGTCAAGGATTATGAAAAAAAACTTTTTGAGGAAGCTGGTGGCGAAGCAAATCGAAAGAAAATACAACAGGAAATTGACGAGCGTAAGAAGTCAAAAACGACGAGTTCCACAAAACCAAAAGAATCAACTTCACAGAATGGTGGAAATACAGCTTTCGCTGGAAGCGTGATGGTGGATTGGTCGTTGGCAAATAGAAATCCACATCAAAACAACAACTGGTACGTGAGGAATCCTGGTTACACCTGCGGAACCGGCGCAAGCGGAAAAGTTTCCGTTTCCATTAAAGTAAATCAAAATGGCGATGTAATAAGCGCAACCGCAAACACTGCGCCTGGAACAAATGGCTGCATGGTTGAACAAGCATTAAAATATGCCAAACTTTCCCGTTTCAACTTTACGGATTCTGCTCCAAAGATTCAAGAAGGAACAATTATTTACACCTTCGTTTCGCAATAAAATGCGTTCTATTTTCCATAAACTAACTCCTGGCTTTCTGCAAGATTGGTTTCGTGGAACGTCTAGAAAAGCCAAATTAGCTCAAAAGATTAGAGAAAAGGAAACAATGATTTCCAAAAATGAGTTGCTCAACCAATTAAAAAAGGTAGGTATTGTTTCGGGAGATGTTTTATTGGTTTACTCGAACTTGAATAGGATCGGGAAATTCGAAAATGGCGAAAAAGATGTTATAGATGTTTTAATGGATTTAATTGGGGAAAATGGACATCTTCTTTTGCCAAATTCGCCAGTTAAAGACTGCCAATTAGAGTATGTTCGAACCTTAGATTTTTTCGATGTGGCGCATTCAAAATCTGAACAAGGCGCACTAAGTGAATATTTCCGACTTTTACCCGACGCAATTCGAAGCGAACATCCAACAGAGCCAGTTTCTTGCATTGGTGTGGATGCTGAATATTTTGTCGGACACCATTTTGGAAATAAAACACCTTATACTACCAACAGTCCATTTTATAGAGTTGCCGAGAAAAAAGGTAAAATTCTTTGTTTAGGGACGAATTTAGGAGGTGCACTTCCCAGTTTACTTGTCGCGGAAGATTTAATGGATGATTTTGAATTTCCAAATTATTTTGAAAAGGAATTTGAAATTATGGTGCGTTTTGAAAATAGAACATTGCGGAATATGGTGACGCGGGTGCACGATCCAAAACAAAAATCACTCCGCAAAACCAATGCATTATTGCCAATGTTTGTTGAAAAAGGAATTGCAAAAAAGTTCCGAATCGGGAAGTCAAGTTCCTTATTGTTAGATGCGAAAGGTGTTCTGAATCTAATGCAGAAAACCTATAGAGAAAATGGTGTTACAATTTACACTCCAAAAGGAAGTTAATTTGGCTAAAAATGAAGTGGATTATTTCCAGCATTTGTTAATTTTGAAGAAAAAATAAAACATGGCAACGCGCAATTGGACAACCATTAAGAATTACACCGATATAAAATTTGATTATTTCGAGGGAATTGCAAAAATCACAATAAATAGACCAAAAGTGTATAATGCATTCCGACCGGAGACGAATATGGAAATGCTCGAAGCAATGAATATTTGTCGGGAGAGAAATGATATCAGCGTAATTATATTAACTGGAGCGGGAGATAAAGCTTTTTGTTCCGGTGGAGATCAAAACGTAAAAGGAGTAGGTGGCTACATTTCTGAAAATGGTGTTCCACGATTGAATGTTTTAGATTTACATAAAGCAATTCGTTCCATGCCCAAACCAGTCATAGCAATGGTAAACGGCTACGCAATCGGCGGAGGACATGTTTTACACGTTGTATGTGATTTGACTATTGCGTCAGAAAATGCGCGCTTCGGTCAAACAGGACC
>CAIYXD010000051.1 GCA_903930085.1 uncultured Flavobacteriia bacterium | reverse complement strand
TTTTACACTATGCGCAACTTTTCCTGGTTCAAAATTGTCTACTTCCTCCGGTCGTCCAGTTTTTACGGCGCAAAAACCACAAGATCGCGTGCAGATGTTTCCAAGAATCATAAATGTAGCAGTTCCTTCACCCCAACATTCTCCCATGTTCGGACAACTGCCGCTTTCACAAATCGTGTGAAGTTTGTGCTCATCCACTAATGAACGAACTTTTCGGTAATTTTCGCCAGTAGGTAACTTTACCCGCAACCATTTCGGTTTTTTTATTCGTATTTCCGAATTATCTTTTTCAATTATTTCACTCATTACACAAAAATGTTAAAATGCACTAATCAATATCTCTAACAAATCCATTGGAACAATTGTTCGTTTGGCATCCTTGGCTTGAATAAAAATCCTACTTTTGTCTGCTCGAGGAATATTGAATTGTTCAAGAGCACAAAGTTACAATTTAATCATTGATTTATATGGTTACCTCAACAGTAGAATATTTGGGTAATTTGCGAACAAAATGTACGCATTTGCAGTCGGGAATGGAAATCGTAACAGATGCTCCTGTGGATAATAATGGAAAAGGAGAAGCTTTTTCTCCAACAGATCTTGCAGCTACGGCTTATGCTTCGTGCATGATTACGATTATTGGAATCTATTGCGATACGCACGGATTGCACTTTAATCATGCGAAAGCCCAAGTGCAAAAAATAATGGGTAGCAATCCCAGAAGGATAAGTAAAGTTGTAATTGAAATGGATCTTTCCGGCAACAACTGGTCGGATACAGAAGCAGAAAAAGCAATTAGAGCAGGAAAAAACTGCCCAGTTGCAAAAACATTTAGTGAGGATGTGGAAATTGAATTTTCATTTTCCTATTAAAAAATTAAAGTATGATGGAAGAAAGAAGATACGAACGCAAGAAAAATGTGGAAGACATGATTTTCGGTGTTCGGGCAGTTATTGAAGCAATAAAAGCAGAGCGCGAAATCAATAAAATTATGATTCAGAAAGGGATGAACAAAGATCTTTTTTCCGAATTGAAAGAAATTTTAGCGGGTAAGAATTTTCAATTGCAATTTGTTCCAGTTGAGAAATTAGACAGTTTAACGGATGGAAATCACCAAGGTGTAATTGCATTAGTCTCTCCTATTGAATACAAGTCTATTGAGCCATTGGTGGAAGAAATGTTGGAAAGAGGCGAAAAACCTTTAGTGTTAGTTCTAGATAGAATCACGGATGTAAGAAATTTTGGTGCAATTGCTAGAACGGCTGAATGCCAGGGTGTGGATGCGATTTTAATTCCATCTAAAGGTTCTGCTTTGGTTACTGCTGATGCGATTAAAACTTCCGCAGGTGCATTAAATCGAATCCCAGTTTGTAAAACGGACAGCTTAAAAGAATCTCTTTTTTACTTGCAGCAATGTGGTATGCGGATTATTGCATGTAGCGAAAAAGCAAATATTCCTTTGTACGAAGTAAATATGCGCGGACCTGTGGCAATAATATTGGGTTCCGAAGAAGATGGAATTACTTCTGATCTACTAAATCTTTCCGATATCAAGGCTCGAATTCCAATGATTGGCGAAATTGCTTCACTAAACGTGAGTGTTTCTGCTGGAATGATCTTGTACGAAAAGACAAGACAAGAATTGAGAGGGTAAAAATTGAACATATATTTTTTACATGGCAAAAGTTACACTTACAATCTTATTAGTTTTAACTTCGATTTTCACTTCCTTCGGACAAATAAAAGGTAAAGCCCTTCATTTGGTTGGAACATGGGAATACAGTGAAGGAAGTGGCTACGAAACATGGGTTTTGAAAGGAGATCAATTGATTGGCTCGGGTTATCGTTCAACTAAAATTGGAGATTCCGTAAAAGTGGAAGATTTAACAATCTCTCAGGTGAACAAAAATTTGATTTACACCTTAAAAACCAATCAGCCTACTTCACACGGAGATTCTTCCGTAATTCGCCAATTTGTGGGAAATAAAAGGAGTTTGTACTTTGAGAACATCGCGAATGAAATGCCGGAATTCATACACTATTCATTCGGGATTTTTTCTAAAAACAAACTGCGCATTACGATACAGTTT
>CAIYXD010000050.1 GCA_903930085.1 uncultured Flavobacteriia bacterium | reverse complement strand
TGCATTAGTGTGCAAAGATTGCGTTCCTCCCAAAGCTGCAGCCATCGCTTCAATGCACGTACGGGCAACATTATTAAATGGATCTTGCTCTGTCAAACTCCATCCGGATGTTTGACAATGCGCTCGCAATGCTAAAGATTTGGTGTTTTTTGGCTCAAATTGATTTACTAATTTCGACCAAATTAATCTTCCAGCTCGCATTTTAGCTATTTCCATGTGGTGGTTCATCCCAATCGCCCAAAAGAAACTCAACCTTGGTGCAAATTCATCGATATGCATTCCAGTTTTAATTCCTGCTCGCAAATATTCCAATCCATCAGCTAATGTATATGCAAGTTCTATAGCCGCTGTTGCTCCCGCTTCCTGCATGTGGTAGCCGGAAATAGAAATTGAATTGAATTTCGGCATATTTTTGGACGTATATTCAAAGATATCCGAAATAATACGCATCGATGGCGTTGGTGGATAAATATAGGTGTTGCGCACCATGAATTCTTTTAAAATATCGTTTTGAATCGTGCCAGATAATGCAGCTTGCGAAATACCTTGTTCTTCCGCTGCAACAATATAAAATGCCATAATTGGAATAACTGCGCCATTCATTGTCATTGAAACCGACATTTCGTCCAAAGGGATTTGATCGAAAAGAATTTTCATGTCCAAAATGGAATCTATCGCAACGCCTGCTTTTCCAACATCTCCAATTACGCGCTCATGATCCGAATCGTAGCCTCTGTGGGTTGCTAAATCAAAAGCGACGGACAATCCTTTTTGTCCTCCGGCAAGGTTTCTTCTGTAAAATGCATTTGATTCTTCTGCAGTTGAAAATCCAGCATATTGGCGAATTGTCCATGGACGAATTGCATACATGGAGGAATAAGGGCCTCGCAAATACGGCGCGATTCCAGCGACATATCCAATATGCTCGGTGTTTTCGATGTCCTTTGCTTGATAAAAAGAATGTAAATTAATTTTTTCAGCCGTTTCAATTGTCACGGCAGCTTCTCCTGTAGAAGTTTCAAACGTATCTGTAAATGGGATATTGGCGAAATTTATACGATTCATTGTACAGCAATTAATGCGCGTTCAAAAATAAGTTGTTGCATCCCTAGATACGTTTTTTGCGCTAGAAAATAATTCGATTCTGGTAAATTGTTAGGGTATTTATTTATCCCAATCAGCGTTTTCTTTCCGCTTCGTATTTCTTCTGTTTTCAGATCTGCCTTCGCAAGAACCGATGCAGCAAGTGTATTTTGTACTTCTTGATTGAAAATCCCGCCTTGTTCCTCTAGTGATTGAAAAAAGTGCCATGCTTTTCGTGCAATATTTTGTGTTAACTCTTCCAATACATAACTTCCACCCAATGGATCGATCACGCCATCAAAATAACTTTCTTCTTTTAGAATTAACGGAATATTCAATGCCATTCTTTCCGCTAAAACACTTGTCCCATTCGAAGAAAGACTATCGTAAGGATAAACAACAACAGCATCTATTCCACCAGAAATCGCAGACATTACTTCGGTTGTTTGGCGCAATAAATTTGTGTGTGGATCCAAAAGTGATTTATTTGTCCATCCAATATTTGCGGTTATCGCACAGTTAAAAGTGCAGGTATGAACGGGTGTATATTCTTTTATTACAGCTGCCCAAACTTGTTTTAGTGCTCGGATTTTTGCAATTTCCATAAAATAGTTTGAACCAATTCCTATTGAAAAATGTATACAAGCTGCAGCTTGATCAATCGTGAAGCCAAGCTGGATTAAGCGATTAAGGTAAGCATGACCTGCAGATATGCAAAATGCTATTTCTTGCCAAGTTGTCGCGCCTGCTTGTTGCACGGAAAAACCATCGACAAAACAAAATGGAATTTGTACTTGGGAAGAATATTTTGCTAATTTTTCGAATAGTTCGGTGTCTTCTTGATCCACAAAATCACAATTGAACCGAATTGTTTTTGGAATTTCTTGGTGGAAAAAGTTTTTTAAACTTTCAAATTGCTTGCTGTTACTTAATTTAAATTGCGCTGTAATGTATTCAAATTGAATTCCTTCAAATAATTTTACCCATTCGTTGGAATGTAAATTCGAGAGGTCAAATATTAGTAAATCGCAGCCTTTCATCAATAGTTCCAAAGCTTTCGTGTTTGCAATTCCCTCCTCTTTTACTAGAATTAAATGCCCATTGTTCCATTCGTTTTTTGCTGTTTTTAGGCCGCGTGTAAATGGATATTTACCAGGTACTTGACCTACAATCTCACCACTTTCTGCATGGTGATATGTTGGGAATTCGATTTCTTCTATTTGATTATGACGGTGTAACGTTGAAAAATCATCTCCTTTCAGATCTTTTTTTAATTGCACAATCCAATCTTCAAGCGAATTGGAGGGAAAGGTTGATTTTAGTCCTATCATGCTGCTGTTGAATTCAAAGTTGAAACATTTATTTGTAGATAAATATAGGTAGAAATCAGCACAGTTATCACTGGCGAAATAATTACTCCTATAACTGGAATATAATATATAGCGAGAAAAATACTGCCCGTTAACAGAACGATTGGAAAATTAAAAAAGGTAAACTTCAAACTTTTTAGTACGCTAAGTTGATCTCTTTCGAGGCTATAGTCGTAAAAAGATAATCCGTAAAAAAATGCAGCGATGCAAAAAAACGCCATTTGATCTAATAAATGAAACCCTAAAATCCTAGAAATAATCCAATACATCCCAAGAACAATAAGTTCAAGTATAACAGCTATGAAAACAATACAAATCATTCGGATTATGCTGCTAATCACATTGAAAAAATCAAACGGATAGGTTTTTCCGGTAATGGAACTATCCATTTTCTCACTGAGAATCGAGTTGAAAGGGGAAAGTAGTGTTAAAATGAAGAAAACAAAAAGTTGATCCATTATATAATTCACGATACCGAATGTTCCTTTTACACCAGAAAGCAAATAGGAACCGATTATTGGAATACTTTCTAAAAATGAAAAGGAACTTGCAACGGTTTCCGTGAAAATAGAAATCGTCCAAAAGAATAAACCAATTAGTGTGCCTGGAATAAAAAACAGAAGAAATTTACCTTCAGAAAGGACTGTAAAAGCACTTTTAATTCCAATTATATGCAGTTGAATTGCTGACTTCATAAGCTAGACGAAGGTACTAAAAATTGCTTAAAGAAAGAATTTCAAAAAGGTAAATGAAATAGAAGTAAAGGCGAAAACACCGAGAATTAGTATGGTATAAGAAGTATAGCCTTGTCTGCGGAAATAAAGGTAATTTAGTGTTCCCAAAACACTGCCGATTGCGAAGGAATAGATTAGTATCATATTGAAATTAAATTTTACACGGATAAAGTATGTTGCGAATCATTTTTTGATTAGTTTTATTCTTATAATTATTCGGAAAGCTTAAGAGCAGTCAATTGGTGAATATAAAAGTAAAACTATGAAAACATTTTCTAAAATTTTAACGGTGGCAGTTTTAACTGCTATTTCTTTCGGAGCTAGTGCTCAGGTTTCTGAAAAAGAAGCTGCAAAAAAACAGGTAAAAAGAATTCCTGCTGCGCCTGCTTCTGAATTAAAGAATGAATCTACTCCTGCGTCTACGACATCGCCTTCAACGGTTGTTCCTTCTCCGTCTATTCCTGCAAAATCAGAAAAATCGAAGAAAACTGAAATCCAGACAGTTCCTGCAGAAAACAAGGTGAAAGCAATAGGAAACGGAAAGAAATAATTCCGTCTGTTTATTTTAAAAGATTGAATTGCTCGAAATGGTGAGAAATATGCTTTGCATGTAGGCGACACCATTGTTCATAATTCAAATCACCATAATACGGATGTTGCTCTGTTCGGTTTTCATTTTCACCAAAATGTTCTTCAAAGTCGATCCATTCCAATAAAAATTCATCGATAGACAATTCAATTTCATCGTGGCGCAATGCCGTATTCTTTTTTGCAAATGGAACTTCGATATTTCGTGCCATAGGTTTATCGGAAGCTAAAAATTCCTGCATTTTTGAAATTCGATCTTCCGTAATTTCTAGTGGAAATTTCTTTTTCCCAGAAGAAATCATGATGCTATCGGATAAATGTTCGACCATGCGTTGTGCAGACATTTCACCCCATTCCGCTTTAGCAGAAGGAGAAAGCGTATCTAATTTTTGGATTAATTCTGAAATGTCTAAATCTATAAAGGACATAATTTACTTATTGCTGGCGTTTGAACCAATTAATATATTTAAGCTGCTTGGAATAACCTGAACATTCAATTCTTCCCGCACATCAAATGGTTCACCATCGTAATGTGCAATGTTTTGCGATAGTTTTATTCTTGCTTTTTCAAAGGAAATAACTTCTGAAAACTTTGATTTGTGCGATGTTCGTTTAAAAAAACGGTAAGCTACACTTGGTGCTGACCAAATTGAAAATGGTTTTAATAAGCATAATTCAATTTTTCCATCTGTGATTTTTGAGGTTGGTGAAACGACAAATCCATTTCCAAATTCAGAGGAATTTGCGATCGTACAAAGCACAACTGGCATGCTTTTAATTTCACCATTTAGATCCACAGAAATATTTATTGGATTGTATCGAATAAATTCTCTAATCACAAGTTTTACATAACTCCAAAATCCTCTTCTATGGTAACTATCAAATTTCTTTGCGATTAAGGCATCAAAGCCATAACCTCCAATACCTAGAAAAGGCTTGTCATTCACTAAAACAGTATCCATTCTAATGGAATCATCGTTATTGATACAGTGAATAGCTTTGGCTAAATTCATCGGAATTCCTAAATGGCGTGCGAGTCCATTTCCAGAACCACATGGTAAAATCGCTAGTTTTGTTTGCGTTCCAATCAATGCCGTTCCAACTTCATGCACAGAGCCATCGCCACCTACTGCGCAAATAATGTCTATTCCTTCTAGAGATGCTTGGTAGGCGATTTCTTTTGCGTGATTTTTATATTCTGTTATAGCAATATCGTAGTCGAATTTGGAAAGATCTAGGTTTTCCTTAATAATCTGAGGTAACTCACCCTTTGATCCTACGCCAGAAATAGGGTTGATGATAAATCGGATTTTTTGCTTCATTCTACTACCGTTTTGTTATGAATCAAGTCGCGATTATACCGCTGAATTATTGCTTTTATGCGCTTTTCAACAGTTTTACTTTCCGATTTAAAGAAGGAAAGAGAGTCAATCGCTGGCTCTTTTCGATTTTCAAAACCATACAAATTTCGTGCCTTTTCATTCGAATAGGTGTACATGTGATTTTTCAAAAAGTAAAAATACGATCCTTCTAGATAGGTAATTGCTTCTCTTTCAGACTTGTTGAAGTAAGATTTTCCATAGGAATAGTATTTTGTTTTTATATTTAGAAGATCTAAAATAGTAGGCATTATATCCAATTGTTGAAAGATAATCGGTTCCCTTTTTGCTTTTAGGAGTTTTGATGGGTGATAAAAAGCAATTGGAATTTTATACATGAACCTTCTTTGGTTATAAATAGGATCATTTGTTGCAGGAGTGTGGTCGGCAACTAAAACAAATAAGGTGTTTTCGTACCACGGTTGTTTTTTTGCTTCTTCAAAGAATTTCCGCAAGGAGATATCGCCATAATTTATGGACGCAGCGATTGGTTGTCTTCCTTTTCTAACGCGTAATCGCATGTGTGACGGAATATAATAGGGGTGATGGGAGGAAAGTGTAAAGAGTGTTCCAAAGAATGGCTCTTTCAATTTTGTTAATTGTTTAGCCGTCCAAGGATTGAAATATTCATCCAAGATTCCCCATGTTTTATCAAAATGTTTGTCGTTGTTGTATTCGTATCGCCCAAGGTAATTATCAAATCCTGCTTGTGCTGCAAAGCCATCAAAACGCATGGAACCATTTGTTGCACCATGGTAAAAAGCGGTTGCGTATCCGTCCTTTTTTAATATAGAAGCTAAAGACTCGATTTTATTGTTTCCGTAAGGGGATGAAATATATGGATTGTCCATTAAACTTGGAATGGAAGCAAGAATTGCAGGGACTGCTTCAATGGATTTTTTTCCATTTGCAATACCATTTTCAAACGTTAAAGATTGTCCGATAATTGAATCGAAAAATGGTGTATAACTTCTTGCGCCATTAAAAGCCCCAACGAATTCATTTCCGAAACTTTCTAGAATGATCACCACAACATTTGTTCCGTCTGGTAAAATATGCTGCGGCTTACTAATTTGTATTGGATTGAAAATTTTAAGTTCTTCCTCGAGCGAATAGTAGTTTTTTATTTCGAGCCTTTCCTTTCCATAAGATTTTATCATGGTGAAAGGAGTGTTCAGAACAAGTGCTGAATTCTCCGGATTACTGAATTTTGACGCTTCCATCATCCCAATAGGTTTCAGCTGAAAACCGCCACGTCCAACGATGATTATAATGGGAAGAAAAAGGAGAACATTTACCAGCAATGGCCACAGTGTTTTTTGAGATGCGTCGTAGGAATTTTTTGTTTTTCGATACAACCATTCTGAAAGAAAAGCAAATACAGCTAGAAAAATGAGGAGAATCCAAAAGTCTTTAATAAAGGTTAACGC
>CAIYXD010000049.1 GCA_903930085.1 uncultured Flavobacteriia bacterium | reverse complement strand
GATAGATTTGCTTCGTTGGCGCGTAAAAACCCAAACTTACACACGCTAAAAAATACCTTTAACCTCGATATTGAATATTGAGTAATAAGTTGGATTTAAAATTTCACACGAAATTGTAGTGTAATATCCGATCTTTTAGAACCTTTAATTTCTTCCGCTCCAGATCCGATTGCTGAACGGTTGTTGTAGATAAAAACGCCGTACCTAAACCATAAATCACACCGGCGTAAAAAGGAAAAACGAACCATCGCATACGCCCTACTTCCTTGGTAGTAATATGCTGGAATTGCAAAAACAAACAACGCATTGTTCTCGTAGGAATAAATTCGCGTATCGTAGCTATCCGTATCGAAAAGTGCGTAACGCAATGCCAAATCGAAAGGTAATTTCTTGGGTTTGTATAAAATATCCTGCGTGAAAATGAAACCATCCTCCGGCGTATTGCTTTTGCGTTGAATAGTAACATACTCAATCCGACTTTTGATCGTGAAAAACTCACTGACGGCATACGAAATATTCAAGCGGTAATTTCGCTGCAAAACATCCTCCAATTCCGTTACTGTTCCATCTGAATCGCGGCTATTTTTTTGGCGCATCTGTTCCCGATAGCGTGCGTAAATTTCTAATTGTTTTGTCGGCTTGTAAGATGGTTGAACCATAATCTCGTGTCCAAAAGATGGCGCATCTACCGCATATTTCATCCATGGAAACTTGAATAAATCTATGTAGGAATTTACCGACCAAGCGCTGGAAAGTTTCATTTTCAAACCGGCATAAATACCACTTTCATTCTGCGTATTACTTCCTTCTGAAAATCCAGTGTTGTAAAATGTCTGGTAACCGCGCTGGTAATTACGGTATAAAATACTGAACGAAGCGCGAGAATCCAAGGAGAATAAAACGCCATGGAGATTCGCCCAAGATCCAGAATAGGAAGTACGCGAAGTTTCTCCGAAAAAATTAAAATTCTTATACACCCAGCTGTAATCGCCACTAAACGACAGCATGTCTTTTCCTCTAAAATCAAATTGATTGTAGGGCTGGATTGCTTTATTGAATTCGGTTGTATAGCCTTGGTAAACCCCGGCAATTCCAGCTTGAAAACTTCTATTTCGATAGCGGAGATTGGAACCGAAAATTTTCTCTGTTAATAGATTTTTCTTCGCTATTTCAGAATTGGTGCGGTGCAGGCCGGATATATTTATACTGGAAACAAATTCCAAATCTTCGTAAATGGAATCCGAAATCACAGATGCATCCATTTTTTTAACGGAAGCAAAAGTCGTCATAGAAAAATCCTTGTAACCAACATCAACTGCGGCTCCGCGCATAAATCGCGCTTCATCCACGGAGGTATATGGACGCAGTGGATTCGCCGTTTTCTTAACATTTGTAACATCTGCCGTTTTTCCAAATGCGTATCCTGACCATAAATTTAATCCTTGTCCAATTTGAATTTGGTAATCACCTAGTGCAACGGATCGCAGGTATTTTCCACCTTTAAAAAATGCATGCGCGGAATAAAAATCAAATCCATTTTTCTGCGCGCCATTGAAGAATTGTTCGCCAGCATCTTTTTCGCCCGTAACTCCGATACTGATATTTGTACGGTAACTGTATCGAACGCGCGAATAATAACGGTCTGCATTTCCATAATAATATGAGTTGCTATTTTGTAGAATTGAATCGTTCACTTTTGTGTAACCATTTTTGGATTCTGGCGTCGCTTGGTAACGCAGGTACATTTCATAACTTCCATGTTCCAGTGCTTCTTTCAGTGAAATGTGCAAATTATCCAAACGATCATCTACGCGAACAAATGGTAAAATCAATTGGATGGTTTGTAAATCCCAATATTCTAAACTTTGCAACTCGTAGATGGAAATGAATTTCCCGAAAAGTTTTCGGTGCAACAAAAGGTCGTTAATCTGCACGGCGGAGAGCAAATTCAAATCTTCCAGATTCATCGCTGTGGCGCCATTCAAGTTTAGCGGGTTATCGAAATAGTAATTTAGGTATTCTATAACATTGGTTAAATCAATTTCCTCCGTTTCTAATTGTTCTGCAATAAATTCGATGCGCTGCTGGATTATTTCACTCCGTTGCTGCGCAAACAAACTATTTCCCGAAAAAAGGAAAGCAAGTAGTAGTATATTTCTGTAAAAACCCAAATTACTTTC
>CAIYXD010000048.1 GCA_903930085.1 uncultured Flavobacteriia bacterium | reverse complement strand
TGTCAGATATTCCAACCGTTTCACTTTCTTGCATAAAATTCTCTAATGATCCTTTTGCGGATGTTCTAGAATAGATTTCGGAGAAATTTTTGGTTACTAGACCGGCTATTTTCATTGATTCTGATTCTATCTCATCCTCATGTACGCCATAATTTCCAATATGTGCAGTGGTCATGATCAGAATTTGACCAAAGTACGAAGGGTCCGTAAACACTTCTTGGTAGCCAGTCATCCCGGTATTGAATGCGATTTCTCCACTCGCAGTGCCAATTTTTCCTATTGCAACACCGTGAAAGGCTGTACCATCTGCCAAAACTAAAACTGCGGATAATCTATTTTCCATTTAAATAATTTTGACAAAGTTAGGGTTTCATCTTGAAAGGAAGAAACTCTTGCGCATAAAAAAAGGGTAATGTTTCCACTACCCTTAAATATTTGAATCGAAATAAATTATTTCACTTCTGTCTCTTCATCGGAAGAAGTATTTTCTTCTGCTTCAGTTGTTGGTTCTTCTGTTTCGGTTGCAACTTCATTTTCCACTACGTCTTCAGATACAATAGTATCATCAACAGTAGTTTCGTCTTCTTTTTTACCACCAGCACGCTTAGAACGGCGCGTTGTTTTCTTCGCTTTTTCATTTGTGTAGATAGCATTGAAATCAACCAATTCAATCATGCACATTTCAGCGTTGTCACCCAAACGATAACCAGTTCTGATTATTCGTGTGTAACCTCCGTCTCTTGTAGCAATTTTTGGAGCTACATCTCTGAACAATTCAGAAACTATTTCTTTGTTTTGCAAGTAACTAAATACAGTTCTTCTCGAGTGAGTTGAATCTGTTTTAGACTTGGTTAACAATGGCTCTACGTATCCTCTCAACGCTTTTGCTTTCGCTAAAGTAGTGTTGATGCTTTTATGCTGAATAAGAGAACAAGCCATATTAGATAGCATTGCTTTTCTATGCGCTGATTTTCTACCTAATTTATTTACTTTATTACCGTGTCTCATCTCAAAATATTATTCGATTCCTAATCTTTATCTAATTTATACTTAGAAACATTCATTCCAAAAGTAAGTCCTTTATTATCTACAAGGTCTTCCAATTCAGTAAGAGATTTCTTACCAAAATTTCTGAATTTCAAAAGGTCATTTTTGTTATAAGAAACTAAATCACCAAGTGTTTCTACATCCGCTGCTTTCAAGCAATTCAATGCTCTTACAGATAAATCCATGTCTACTAGCTTTGTTTTCAACAATTGACGCATGTGCAACGAAGTTTCGTCAAATTCTTCAGTTTCAGCTTTCACTTCACTGTCCAAGGTAATTCTCTCATCTGAGAACAACATGAAATGGTGAATCAAAATCTTAGCTGCTTCCTTTAATGCCTCTTTTGGATGAACTGATCCATCAGAAGTTATATCTAGAACTAACTTTTCGTAATCCGTTTTTTGTTCAACACGATAGTTTTCAATCGCATACTTAACATTCTTAATAGGTGTATAAATAGAATCAATAAAAATTGTTCCGAAAGGCACACCACTAATTTTGTTTTCTTCAGCAGGAACGTAACCACGACCTTTAGTAATTGTCAATTCAATTTCTAATTTTACTGAAGCATCCATATTACAGATAACTAAATCTGAATTAAGAACTTGAAAAGCAGATGTAAATTTACCTATATCACCTGCTGTTAATTTATCTTGCCCAGATACAGAAATAACTACAGTTTCACTATCCGTCCCTTCAATTTGTTGTTTAAATCGAACTTGCTTCAAGTTTAGTATAATTTCTGTTACATCTTCTACTACACCTTTAATTGTAGTAAATTCATGATCTGCACCTTCAATACGAACAGATGAAATCGCGAATCCTTCTAAAGAAGAAAGCAAAATACGTCGTAATGAATTTCCAACTGTGATACCGTAACCAGGCTCAAGCGGGCGGAATTCAAACTGTCCGTGATGCTCATCGGACTGAATCATGATAACCTTGTCAGGCTTTTGGAAGTCTAGAATTGCCATGTTAATGCTTATTTATTATTTAGAATATAATTCGACTATTAACTGCTCTTTTATGTTTTCAGGAATCATATCTCTTGAAGGGATACTCAACATTTTACCTGCCATTTCGGAAGCGTTCCAATCTAACCAATCGTATTTCTTTTTGCTTGTTGACAAGGAAGAAGAAATTGTTTCGAGTGATTTTGATTTCTCACGAACACCCACAACATCACCAATTTTTAAAGAGTAAGAAGGTATATTTACCAATTCCCCATTCACTGTAATGTGACGGTGTGATACTAACTGACGTGCTGCACTCCTTGTAGGAGCAACTCCTAATCTAAATACGGTGTTGTCCAATCTTGATTCACATAATTGCAACAAGTTTTCACCTGTAATACCTTTCATACGTGAAGCTTTTTCGAACAAATTAGAGAACTGACGTTCTAAAATTCCGTAAGTATATTTAGCTTTTTGTTTCTCTCCTAATTGGATTGAATACTCAGACTGTTTTCCACCACGTCTTTTGTTGGGACCATGTTGTCCCGGACCGTAAGCTCTTCTGTCTAACGCTTTGTCTGGGCCAAAGATTGGATCTCTGAAACGACGTGCGATTTTTGATTTTGGACCTGTATATCTTGCCATTTTTGATTTATTTAAAAGAGCGACTATGAATTAAGGCTTTCCTTCGATAATCGAATTGCTCTTTTTATTAATTAAATTACTAAACTCTACGTCTTTTTGGCGGACGACACCCGTTGTGTGGAAGTGGAGTAACGTCAACGATTTCGGTAACTTCAATTCCTGCATTGTGTAAAGAACGGATTGCAGACTCTCGTCCTGCTCCTGGTCCTTTAACGAAAACTTTTACTTTACGTAATCCGAAGTCATGTGCTTCTTTTGCTGCGTCCTCTGCGGAAACTTGTGCAGCATAAGGAGTGTTCTTTTTAGAACCTTTAAAGCCCATTTTTCCTGCTGATGACCAAGATATTACTTGACCTGCATTGTTAGTCAAAGAGATAATGATGTTATTGAAGGTAGCTTGAATGTGCGCTTCACCAACAGCCTCAACTTTGACGATCTTCTTCTTTTTTTGATTTGACTTTGCCATTATTTATTTTAATTTAAGTAAGATGCACTAACTTTTCACTTGATCAATCGTAACGCTTAAATACGCTAACTCTCTATCTAATAAAACGTTATGCGTTTTCTTATTTAGTTGCTTTTTTCTTATTAGCAACTGTTTTTCTTCTACCTTTTCTCGTACGAGAATTGTTTTTCGTGCGTTGACCTCTTAATGGTAAACCAGAACGGTGACGAATTCCTCTTTGACAACCAATATCCATCAAACGCTTGATGTTTAATTGAATTTCAGAACGAAGTTGACCTTCTGTTTTGATTTCATTGATTGAATTTCGGATAGCTGCTAAATGGTCATCATTCCAATCTAGAACTTTGATGTTTTCATCAATTCCATTATCCTTCAATATTTTACTTGAAGTGCTCTTTCCGATTCCGAAAATGTAAGTCAAACCGATTACACCTCTTTTGTTTTTTGGTAAATCTATACCTGCTATACGTGCCATAATCTATACTATTACCCTTGTCTTTGTTTAAGTTTTGGATTCTTCTTATTAATCACATAAACTCTTCCTTTTCTCTTAACGATTTTGCAATCTGCAGATCGTTTTTTAACTGATGCTCTAACTTTCATCTTTTCTTTGTATTTTAGGTACTATCCTATTTATATCTGAAAGATATTCTCCCTTTTGTCAAATCATAAGGAGACATCTCTACCTTTACTCTATCACCAGGAAGAATTTTAATGTAGAACATTCTCATTTTTCCTGATATGTGTGCTGTCAAAATATGACCATTTTCAAGCTCTACACGAAACATAGCGTTCGAAAGTGCTTCTATGATTACACCGTCCTGCTCAATTGATGCTTGTTTTGCCATATTTAAAACCCGGATAATTCATTTGCAGTTCGTCTTCCCTTTACACGCGTACCTTCCATTAAACCATCCATATGTCGATTTAACAAATACGATTCTATTTGTTGTAAAGTGTCTAAGACAACCCCTACCATAATTAAAAGTGATGTTCCACCAAAGAACATTGCAAAAGCATCATTCACACCGGCAATTTTGGCGATCGCAGGTAAAATAGCTATTATCGCTAAGAACAAAGAACCTGGGAACGTTATTCTTGAAACAAGTGAATCTATGTATTCAGCCGTTTCCTCGCCTGGGCGAACTCCAGGAATAAAACCACCGCTTCTTTTAAGATCATCAGCAATTTTTCTTGGGTTAATCATTATAGCCGTGTAGAAATAAGTAAACACGATTATTAATACGCCTAAAAGAACATTGTAGCTTACACCGTAAATATCCCCAAGTGTTCTTGTGATAAAACTTCCACCTTCTGCAGCAGCACCAGCAAATAACATTACTGGAATTGTCATGATTGCCTGAGCAAATATAATCGGCATAACACCGCTAGCATTTACTTTAATAGGCAAATAGTTTCTTGCTCCCTGCTCGTCAACTGCTCTAGCACCCACAACACGTTTTGCTGTGTTTAGTGGGATCTTTCGAACGCCTTGAACAATTAAAATTGTTCCCATTACAACAAGCATGAATGCTACTATTTCAAGCACAATTTTAATCAAGTTACCCGAACCTACTGCAAAACCAAACTCTGCTGTAAAGGCTTCTGGAAGTCTTGCTAAAATTCCTACTGTGATTAGCAGAGAAATACCATTTCCAATCCCTTTATCTGTGATTCGTTCACCAAGCCAAACTGCAAACATAGATCCTGCTATTAAAACAAGAATTGTTTGAATCCACCAAAATGTTGAAGCATCAGGAGGCATAGCACCTTTAGATTCAACATACAGGGTAAGGTAACTTGGTGCCTGAAGTGCACAAATAACTATGGTAAGTATTCTCGTGAAGTTATTAATTCGCTTTCTTCCGGACTCTCCTTCATTCTGCATTTTTTGAACAGCTGGAACAGCCATGCCTAACAATTGCATAATTATGGAAGCGCTAATGTACGGCATTATTCCTAGTGCCATAACCGAAGCATTTGTAAATCCTCCACCCGAAAACAGAGACAATAATGTCTCCAGGGTATTCTGACCACCACTTGCTTTAGCATTCATTAACGCAGTGTAATTTACACCAGGTAAAATAACGAACGAACCTACACGGTAAATGAGAATTAAGCCAAGAGTCAAAAGGATTCTTTTTCTTAATTCTTCAACTTTCCAGATGTTTTTAATATTTTGTATAAAACGTTTCATTTTAAAAAAATGTTGGCAAAGTTAATTAGATTTCTGAACAATTCCCACCTTGTCCTTCGATAACAGTTTTAGCTGAATCCGAAAACTTGTGAGCAGTAACATTAATCTTAGATTTTAACTCGCCTCTTCCTAAAATTTTAACAAGTTCGTTTCTTGATACTAAACCGTTGTCACGTAAAACTTCAGGAGTTATTTCTGAAATATTTTTACGATCAATTAACGATTGAATAATATCCAAATTAATTGCTTTATACTCTACTCGGTTTATGTTTTTAAAACCAAATTTTGGTACTCTACGTTGAAGTGGCATCTGCCCACCTTCAAATCCTATCTTAGTTTTATAACCTGATCTGGATTTCGCTCCTTTATGTCCACGAGTAGAAGTTCCACCTCGGCCAGAACCCTGACCACGTGCAATTCTTTTGTCACTCTTAACAGAACCTTTTGCTGGAGTTAAATTATGTAAATTCATTTTAATTCGATTTATAAGTTTTACTCAACAACCTCTAATAGATGCTGTACTTTCTTAACCATTCCAAGAATCTGTGGTGTTGCTTCTTTTTCAACAACTTGATTCAGTTTCTTAAATCCTAACGCAATAAGCGTAGCTTTCTGATCTGCTGGACGTCTAATAGCGCTTCTTACTTGCTTTATTTTAATTGTAGCCATCTGATTTATCTATTAACCGTTAAAAACTTTGTCCAGTGTGATTCCACGTTGCTTAGCAACTGCTACAGCATCTCTCATTTTGGAAAGAGCGTCAATTGTCGCTTTTACAACATTATGCGGATTCGAAGACCCTTGGGATTTAGCCAATACATTATGTATACCTACACTTTCCAATACTGCACGCATCGCACCACCTGCGATAACACCTGTACCATCAGAAGCTGGTTTAAGTAACACTTGTGCACCACCGAATTTTCCTTTTTGAGTATGGGGAACCGTACCTCTTAAAATTGGAACTTTGATCAAATTTTTCTTTGCATCATCAATTCCTTTTGTAATTGCTTCGGTAACTTCTTTTGCTTTACCCAAACCATGACCAACGACACCATGTTCGTCTCCTACTACAACAATAGCAGAGAAACTAAATGTACGTCCACCTTTTGTTACTTTGGTAACACGGTTTATTGAAACAAGTTTGTCCTTTAACTCTATATCTGCAGATTTTACTCTATTAAATACTTGTGCTGCCATTTCTTAAAATTTTAAGCCGCCAACTCGAGCTGAGTCCGCTAATGATTTAACTCTACCATGGTAAAGATAACCATTGCGATCAAACACAATAGTTTCGATTCCTGCTTTTAATGCTTTTTCTGCTACTTCTTTACCAATTACTGCAGCTTGTTCAGACTTATTCTTGTTCTCAACAGCTTTGTTTTTGTATGAAGAAGCGGATGCCAATGTTACACCGTTAGTATCATCAATCAACTGTGCGTAGATTTGTTTGTTACTTCGGAATACAGAAAGGCGAGGCACCTTTGAAGTACCAGAAATTCTTTTTCTGATTCTTCTTTTAATTTTTGCTCTTCTGTTAATTTTACTGAATGCCATAACTTTAACTATTATTTTTTACCTGCAGATTTACCAGCTTTTCTTCTAACGTCCTCACCCAAGAAACGTACACCTTTACCTTTGTAAGGTTCTGGTTTACGAAGGGAACGAATTTTAGCAGCTACTTGGCCTAAAAGTTGTTTATCGTGTGATTCTAATGTAACAACCGGCGCTTTACCCTTTTGGGTGTCTGCAGATACTTTAATTGCTTGAGGAACTTCTAAAATAATCGCATGGGAATAGCCTAACGACATCTCCAACTGTTGTCCAGTTGCAGTTGCACGATAACCTACACCGATTACTTCTAATTCCTTCTTGTACCCTTCCGATACACCTACTATCATGTTTTGTACTAAAGCGCGGTATAAACCATGCTTAGCACGATGATTTGGTGCATCTGATTCGCGGCTGAAAGTTATAATATTGTCCTCCATGCTTAGTGTTACACAAGAATCTATTTCTTGAAACAATTCGCCTTTAGGACCCTTAACCGATACATTTGTACCGTTTAACTTTACGTCTACTCCACTCGGGATGTTAACTGGGGATTTACCTATCCTTGACATTTTTAACTCTTCTTTAATTAATATACGTAGCAAAGAACTTCTCCACCGACGTTTTCTTTTCTTGCTTCTTTATCTGTAATTACACCCTTTGAAGTAGAAACAATTGCTATCCCCAAACCATTTAAAACACGCGGCATAACAGCAGAACTGCTATACTTACGTAATCCTGGACGGGAAGCTCTTTGCAATTTAGTAATTGCAGGAACCTTCGTTGAAGGATTGTATTTTAAAGCGATTTTGATAACTCCTTGTTTATCGTCTTCTTCAAACTTGTAATTTGTAATATACCCTTGATCGAACAAAATTTGTGTCATTGCACGCTTCACATTCGAGCCAGGAATCTCTACCATTTTCAAACCAGCCGCACTTCCATTTCGGATGCGGGTTAGAAAATCTGCTATAGGATCTGTATTCATAATTTCCTACTTTTCTTTAAATTACCAACTTGCTTTCTTAACTCCTGGGATTTTACCAGACAGCGCCATTTCACGGAAAGTTACCCTTGAAAGACCAAACTGTCGCATATATCCTCTAGGTCTACCTGTCAAACCACAACGGTTGTGCATACGTATTTTAGAAGAATTTGCAGGCAATTTTTGCAATGCCATCATTGCATCCCATTTAGCTGATTGAACATCCTCAGAAGTATCGGTTGACTTTAAAACTTTAGTCAACTCTTCACGCTTCTTAGCATATCTCACAACCATTTTTTCTCTTTTGCGCTCACGCGCTTTCATCGATTCTTTTGCCATCTCTACTTATTTTTTAATAAATGGGAAACCAAATGCATCTAACAATGCCATTCCTTCTTCATCACTATCCGCAGAGGTAACAAATGTAATATCCATACCTAGAATACGACTAACTTTATCGATATCAATTTCTGGAAATATGATGTGTTCTTTAACACCTAAGTTAAAGTTTCCTCTTCCATCAAATCCTTTCGGATTGATTCCACGGAAGTCACGCGTTCTTGGTAAAGCAACTGAAATAAGACGATCCAAGAAGTCATACATCTTTTCTCCTCTTAACGTTACTTTTGTTCCAATGGGCATTCCTTTACGAAGTTTAAAGTTAGAGATATCTTTTTTAGAGATTGTCGTAATCGCTTTTTGACCGGCGATTCTTGATAAATCTGCTACTGCATTATCTATTAACTTTTTGTCCGCAACTGCCTCTCCCATTCCTTGGCTCAATACAATTTTTTCAAGTTTTGGTACTCTCATAACTGTTTTGTACCCGAACTTTTCTGTCAATGCAGGAATTATTTCCGCATTGTACATTTCCTTAAGTCTTGGTGAATAACTCATTACTTAATTTCCTCCCCTGATTTTTTTGAATAACGAACTAATTTTCCTGCATCGCTCATTTTACGGCCAATGCGCGTAGCTTGTCCTTTTGAAACGATCATAAGGTTTGAAATATGGATTCCAGCTTCTTTCTCCACAATTCCACCTTGAGGGTCTGCAGCACTTGGTTTAGCGTGTTTTTTAACTAAATTCACAGCTTCTACAATTGCACGCATTTTTTTTCTGTCAATCGAAAGTACTTTTCCTTCCTGACCTCTAGATTCACCGCTAATAATCTTAACTGTGTCACCTACTTTAATGTGTAATTTCTGTTGCATAACTTCAACTAATTTAAAGTACTTCTGGAGCAAGTGAAACAACTTTCATAAAGTTATTTTCACGAAGCTCACGAGCAACTGGTCCGAAAATTCGTGTTCCTCTCATCTCACCCGCTTGATTCAAGATAACGCAAGCATTATCATCAAAACGAATGTAAGAACCATCTGCGCGACGTACTTCTTTTTTTGTTCTTACTATTACAGCCTTGGCTACCGTTCCCTTTTTGACGGCACCAGAGGGCATTGCACTCTTGACAGCAACAACGATTTTATCGCCAACCGAAGCATAACGTCGTCTTGTACCGCCTAAAACGCGGATTACCAAAACTGTTTTTGCTCCTGAATTGTCTGCTACGCCAAGTCTAGATTCTGTTTGTATCATTACTCAAAATTATTTAGCTCTTTCGATAATTTCTACTAATCTCCAGTTCTTTGATTTACTCAAAGGCCGTGTTTCCATGATTTTCACGATGTCACCTACGTTACAATCGTCTTTTTCATCGTGGGCTACGAATTTAGTAGTTTTTTTCACAAACTTACCATACTTTGGGTGTTTTACTTTACGTTCGACAGAAACTACAATTGATTTCTGCATTTTGTCGCTAGTAACGACCCCAACTCGTTCTTTTCTTAAATTACGCTTTTCCATGTCAAGCTAATCTCCTTTTTTAAACAAGCAACTAAGCCTGTGCTTCACGTTTAGTCAATTCAGTATGCAATCTAGCGATTGTTTTTCTGACCATTCGAATTTGAATTGGATTTTCCATTGGCGCCACACTGTGCGTCAATTTCATTTTCGATAGTTGTTCAGAAAAGTCTGCTAGACGACTCTTTACGTCTTCTACTGAAAGTTTTGTGATTTCTTGCTGCTTCATATTAAATACTATTTCTCTGGTATAACATAGTCGTTGCGAACAACGAACTTACATTTCACAGGTAACTTTTGAGCTGCCAAACGCAACGCTTCTTTTGCGATTTCGTAAGACACACCATCCGCTTCAAACATGATTCGGCCTGGTTTAACTACTGCTACCCAGTGACTTGGAGCTCCTTTACCTTTACCCATACGAACTTCAGCTGGCTTTGAGGTAACCGGCTTGTCCGGGAAGATTCGAATCCACACCTTTCCTTCACGCTTCATGTATCGAGTAACGGCGATACGAGAAGCTTCAATTTGGCGAGATGTAATCCATCCAGGCTCCAATGTTTTTAGTCCGAAAGAACCGAAAGCAATGGTACTACCTCTGTGGGCCATTCCAGTGTTTCGACTTTTTTGAACTCTTCTAAATTTGGTTCTTTTTGGCTGTAACATTTTTTATAAATTTTACTATCCTAATTATTTTTTCTTTCTCTTAGCTCCCATTGGCTTTCTCTGTCCACCAGGTCCAGCTCCAGCTTTTGCAGCTTGTGCAGCCATTCCAATATTTGGGGAAAGATCACGTTTACCGTATACTTCTCCTTTGCATATCCAAACTTTGATGCCTAAACGGCCATAAGTTGTATGCGCCTCAGAAACTGCGTAATCGATATCCGCTCTAAAAGTATGTAACGGTGTTCTACCATCTTTGTACATTTCAGAACGTGCCATTTCAGCTCCATTCAAACGTCCAGAAATCTTAACTTTAATTCCTTCTGCTCCCATTCGCATTGTACTGGCAATAGACATTTTGATTGCTCTTCTGAAAGAAATACGAGCCTCCAATTGACGAGCGATACCATCCGAAACCAATCGAGCATCCAATTCAGGACGTTTAACCTCAAATATATTGATTTGAATTTCTTTTTTCGTTAATTTTTTTAACTCTTCTTTCAGTTTGTCAACTTCTTGTCCTCCCTTACCGATAATAACTCCCGGTCGAGCAGTGTTGATTGTAACTGTAACAAGTTTCAACGTTCTCTCGATAATAATTTTCGCGATACTAGCTTTGGATAAACGTGCATTTAGGTATTTACGAATTTGATCGTCTTCAACGATTTTATCTTTGTAATTTTTACCACCATACCAGTTAGACTCCCACCCGTGGATGAAACCAAGCCTATTTCCTATTGGATTTGTTTTTTGTCCCATATTATCCTAACTTATTTTGTTCCATCAACAACCACTGTAACGTGATTGGATCTTTTTCTTACTCTATGCGCTCTACCTTGAGGTGCAGCTTGAATTCTTTTCAACATTGCACCGCCACCAACTTCAATTGATCTAACTACTAATGTCTCTTCTTCAATACTTTTACCTTCGTTCTTTTGTTCCCAGTTTGCAATTGCTGAACGCAATAACTTACCTAAACTTGTAGAGGCATCTTTTGAATTATGTTGCAATATATTCAGAGCCTTGTTAACTTCTACTCCCCTTACAAGATCTGCAACTAATCTCATCTTTCTTGGAGCAATTGGAGAATCATTCAAACGCGCCATCGCTAACGTTGTTTTCTCCAATTTTATATTTTCAGCTCTTAATCTCTTTCTAGCACCCATGACTTTGGTATTAAAAATTATCTTTTCTTATCCTTTTTATTCCCTCCATGGCCACGGAAATTACGAGTAGGTGCAAATTCACCTAACTTGTGTCCGACCATATTTTCACTTACGAAAACTGGAATAAACTTGTTACCATTGTGTACAGCAAACGTTAACCCTACGAAATCAGGAGTTATAGTTGAAGCACGCGACCATGTTTTGATCACAGCTTTGCTACTTGATGCTTGCGCATCATCCACTCGCTTCATTAACTTGTAATGTACAAAAGGTGGTTTTTTCAACGAACGACTCATATCTTACTTATTTTTTTCTTCTTTCGATGATAAACTTATCTGAATACTTCTTCTTATCACGTGTTTTGTACCCTTTTGC
>CAIYXD010000047.1 GCA_903930085.1 uncultured Flavobacteriia bacterium | reverse complement strand
TTACATTCCAATACCGTTTTTATTGTCGATGAAGCGTCAATGATTGGTGATCATTCTGTTTTAAACGATGGTTCTGTTGCCTCACGGAATTTATTGGACGATCTTTTGGAATACGTGTTTTCTGGAAAAAATTGTAAATTAATTTTGCTCGGAGATGAAGGACAATTAGCTCCAGTAGGTTCTACGGAATCTCCGGCCTTGAATCGGGAATACTTAAAAAACAATTATACTTCTCTCAATATCACTGAATTTTCCTTGACTAAAGTTTTGAGACAAGCTGTAGAATCTGGTATTTTGCGCAATGCAACCTTGCTCCGTGCTTCTGAAAATGAAACCTTTCCATTGTTTGAAACCAAAGGGTTTAGCGATTTTGTGCGTTTGCCTGGAGATGATTTTCAGGACGCACTAGAAAATTCGTACTCGAAACTGGGCGTGGAAGAAACAATAATTCTCACGCGTTCCAATAAGCGCGCGAATGCATACAACAATCAAATTCGGGGCAGAATTCTTTGGTACGAGGATGTTTTGTGTTCTGGCGATTGCCTGATGGTTGTGAAAATCAATTATTATTGGGTAGACGATCAGACAAAAATGGGCTTTATTGCTAATGGTGAATCCCTTAAAGTTATTCGCGTAAAACGCTTGGAGGAAATGTATGGGTTTGAATTTGCCCGAATCAGTGTGAAGTTTGTGGACTATGAGTCGCTGCCAGAAATGGAAGTTCTCGTTTTTCTAGAATCTTTACAGTCGGAAGGTCCTTCCATTTCCCGCCAACGCTTGAAAGAACTGTTTTTTGCTGTAGAACAAGATTATCAACACGAAAAAAATAAGAAAAAACGCTATGCGCTAATTTTGGAAAATCCATATTTCAATGCGCTACAGATTAAATATGCGTATGCGATAACGTGCCATAAATCACAAGGCGGACAATGGGAAAATGTCTACATTGATCAAGGTTATATCGCGCCGGAAATGCTGAATTCCGAATATTATCGCTGGTTGTACACTGCAGTTACACGTGCTTCGGAAAAATTATTTCTGGTCAACTTTCCGGACGATAATTTTGTGCTGGCATAGGTTCTCAGCATTAGGAATTGGTATAAATTCAATTTCCAGTAAGTATTTCAGACAATTTAAGAGATGTTTTCCCAACGGAAATTTTGGTTTTCATCCATTCCTTGTTGAATCGATCGATAACGATTTTTGCATTTTCTCTAGATAAATAGCTTCCTGCAGCAACATTAATTTCTTCCTTGAATTGGCTCAAAATCTCGGCAGAACGGAAAGCACTCAATAAATCATTTTTTGTCAATTTGTATTTCTCCATTAGTTCTATCCAATCCGGATTTCGAATTTCGATGGAAGAAGCGACCGGATCGGTGTAGGAATTTATTTCCAAAAGGATTTCTCTCGAAAGGTGAATGAATAATTCGGTTCTACGCAAACGCGCATAGGTGGAATCCATTTTACTGGCATTTCGATCGCTTGCCGAAGCACCTGGGTAGGAAATTTGTTCCACTGGAAGCGGATTTTTCACGACTCTGCAGCCATTAAACTGCCCAATTCCCTGTCCGCGCGCCACGATGCTGAAATTTACTTTTTTATCCAATAATCCTTCAAAAAACTGCACTAATGCAACGCTATCACTCGCTTTTAGTAGGTTTCTATTCAGTTCCCAACTATCCGATACGAAAACATCGTCCAGTTCCACTTGCAAGCGTGCTGAAAAATTTGGTTCGGCATCCACCAAATTAATGTGCACCATAACTTCATCGGCTTGCTGGGATAAGGATGATTCTGGAATGGCAATCAAGCGAACTTCAAATCCTTCCTTTTTTAAAGAAGCGGGAAATTGAAATTCTTGCGTCGTTAAATCAAAAGTGGAAGAATCCTGAAACGTGTACAAACCATCTTTCTCGGTGTAGGTTGCCCATTTATAACCCATCGTGCGTTTGAAGTAATCCAAGCGTTGCTGGTAGATTGCAAGTAAATCCTGGGCTTCCTTTTTTTCCTTTTCCAATTCAGAAATCTTTCTTTTATAGCCTTCATATTGGCTGTATAAGGTGACAATCTCCTGTTGACTTTTTCGTTTTTCCTTTTTTCCAGATTTTTGTGTTGGTTGGTAATCTACCGGACCTCCATTATTTTTTCGAGCACGTTTTTTTGCTTTACGCACGTTTCTTGGTGCTCTTTTATTCGTAGAAATTGGTTTGTAGGAAAGATCGGAATACTTCTTTTCGTTGATTTCAATTTTTAGAACTGTTTCGTCTTTCTTTTTCTTGTAATAGGCAATCCAATAATCAAATCCCCGTTTTCCGGTTATTTTGTCTTGGAGCTTGGCAATTTTATTTTTCTCTAGATCCTGAATCGTAAATTGAAAAGTTGTTCCTTCTGAAAATGTCGAATCTGGCGATAGAAAACGGGTGTCTCCAGCTCCAAAAAGATGGTAACTCAAGCCGTTTTTTTCGATTACAACAGTTGTTTGTTTTTTGGAATTGTAGCCCCAAACATCGAAATGAAGGTTAGTTAAACGATTGTTTCCGACTGTTTCAAAATCGGAAGTGGTGAACATCAAAGGTGCAACTTTTTCTGTTTTTTTCGGCAAGGTTTCCATAATTTTCAATTGGTAAGGAAACAATCCAACCGCTTTTGGCAAGCCTCTATTCCAACGCCCTTTTTCATCTTTTTCGCGCTCCTCCAATAATCCGGACGTGGAACTTCCATCGCCGGCTGCCACCAAAACATTTTTATAAACAAGTGCTTTTCCGCCCAATGATCTGTAAACTTCCAATGAGCGATTTTCGACATAGTTGTTAATCGCTGTATTAATTGCTTCCAATGTTTTAAGGGATTCTTTGGGATCCAAAAAGCGGAAAGATTCCAACAAGGCAATTTTATCGTCCAAGGATAAACTCGGATTCAACAGCGATAGTAGTTTTGGATGCGGAATCAAAACGCCATCTTTTTCTTTTTGAGCGTTGAATGGAAGATTTCCAAGTAATAGCTTTTCAAAAACGGCATATTTCTCCTGGTATGCTTCCATATCTTTTTCGCTCCCGCGTTTGGCTAGTAGAACTTTGTTGAGCTCCCAAATCGCCATTTTATTGGCTGCTTCAGCAATAATTCCTTTTGGAGACTTTGCTATTTCTTCGCGTCTAATAAGGAGCAATTCCGGCTGATTGATAATCAATAGTTCGATGGAATCGTAGTGAATTTCTTTGTTTTGAAAAACGATGGAGGGCCCTTTGTAATCAAAATACCGTCCGATACTATTGTCTAAAATTGGACTCTTTTTAACAATATGAAACAGATAAGCCCTTTCTTCAGCGGTTAATCCTTCATTTACTTGCGCAAAAGTTGCTAGAGGGAAAATAAAAAATACAAGTATAAACTGCTTCATAATTTTTGTATCAAAACGTATTAAGCGGATAAAGGTAACACGAGAGTTGGTATTATGTAATAAAATCACACAAAAAAAGCCGTTCCTTGCAAAAAAGAAACGGCTTACGTATTGGAATAAAATCTATTGGAATTCTTTTTATTTCACAAAGATGGATGCTGTTTTTTGTGCGCCGTTATTTAAGACGATTACAGAATAAATTCCGGGATTTAAAAAAGAAATATCCACAGATTGACCCTTAATTAGGCTTTCTACAGTTGCAACTTCTCTCCCTGAATTATCGAAAACACGCGCGCTTGCATCGGAACTAAAATCGCCTGAAAAATGGATTGTTCCCTCAGATGGATTCGGAAAAATAGTGAAAGTCGCTTCGTTTAGTTTAGCTAAACTCATTTGTAGCGTTGGTTCAACCGAAGAAACGACAACCGTTTGTTCTAAAAGTGGCATCGTTCCACCAAGTTGCTGAACGATAACAGAGGTGTGAATAAAAACGGGTAAATTTCCAGTTGCAAGATCATAATATTCATATTGATTGCGCACAAATTCGATATCCAAAAGACCAAAACCAGGATCTACTTGCGTAAAGATTGTATCGGTTAATTTATAGCGAATTACGTTGGAGATGGATGTTGCATTTGGTAATAATAGCGTTCCTTGGCCATCAATTGTTGCAAGTGAATTTCCATTGCACAAAGGGGTTTGTGGCGCTCCGTTGAAACTAAAATCCAATGAACCACTAAAAACATCCGAGAAATAATCGTTTACCCCAAAAGGGTATTGCATCACAACTTGGTTGTTAACGTCGTATTTTGCAACTACCGTTCCCAAGGTTACTTCTTCAAAAACAAATCCTTGAGAAGTTCGTTCGTTCGCAGTAGATGAAAAATAATTGGTAATGGAATTTTGAACACTTAGTGCTTTGGTTGAAGATGGAAAACTAGAGGCATTTGGCAAAGTTGCAGGATCTAAAACTTCTACAATTTGTTGTGCGTTGTTCATGCCTACAATCGTTGTGTAATCCCATGTTACGCCAGTTCCAGTGACAGAACTCAAATTGGAAGTCAACGGATCACACGTAAACATTTGTTTTGAATCTCCAAGGTTTGGTTCGTTTGAAAAGTTCAATGTTTGCGCATTAGTGCTGACAGAAGTTAATACCAAGACAGCAAAAAGTATTCGTTTTTTCATAGCTTACTAAATTATTGTTTCAGCAAACATAGTTAAATGTGGTGGAACGAAAAACATATTTTCGTTTAAATGGTTTTAATTCTTGGTGAAAGGAACATGCTGATTACTTTTGTACACAAATAAATGCAATGAAACGATTGAAGATAGGAGAGGAGTTTTTTAAGAAAAATGCAACCAAAGTATTGGTGTTTATATTGCTTTTATCCGTTTTTATAGGTTTTGGTTTTGCTTTTATTCGGTTCGATTACGATTTTGAAAAGTTTTTTCCTGCTGAAGATGAGGACACTGCGTTTTTTAATCAGCACCGGAAAAAATTTGAATCCGACAATGATTTTTTATTGGTTGCGATTGAACGAAAAAAAGGGATATTCAACGCCAAATTCTTAGCTAAAATCGAACGTTTATCAAATGAGATACCGTTAAAAGTTCCCTATATACAATCTGTTGTATCCATTACGAACCAAAAGGAACGGTTTTTATTTTCCAGTGGTTTAAGCAGTGAAAAAGCATACGTTGACCTAAAAGATTTGAATCTAAAAAGGGATTCTACACGCATTTACGCTTCCAAAATACTTGTAAATTCATTGGTTTCCGAAGACGCAAAATCTGTTTGCTTATTTATCCGCCACGAAGATTATATTTCCAAACGAAAGAGCGATCAATTGATTAAAGAGGTTCAAGCGTTGCTGAAAACCTATAATTTTGAGGCTGTACATCTTGCAGGGAGAACCGTCGGACAAAAGTTTTACGTGCAAATCATGCTGCGCGAAATGGTATTTTTTGTTTCTCTAAGCGCATTTTTAATCATTCTGTTTTTATTCATCGCTTTTCGATCTGGTTGGGGAATTATCATTCCGCAATTCGTCATTTTTCTCTCTAGTCTTTGGATAGTTGGATTAATGGGTTGGCTAGATGAACCAATCAATATTTTACTGATTACTTTGCCAATAATCATGTTTGTGGTTGCAATGTCGGATGTAATCCATCTCGTTTCCAGATATTTATATGCCTTGCGACAAGATTTCACAAAATATGAAGCAATTGCGATTACAATCAAAGAAGTTGGATTTTCCACCTTTTTGACCTCACTTACAACATCAATTGGATTTTTTACGCTTTATTTTGTGAATGTCCAACCAATCAAAGTGTTTGGTATCGTAACAGGATTCGGCGTGTTGATTGCATTTGTTCTAACTATTATTGTTTTGCCAATCTTGTTCTATATTTTCCCATCGCCTAAATATATTCATAAGCAAAAAAATAGCAGTTTCTGGCACGAGAGATTGCAGAAATCGTTTCGTTTTCTTGTGAAAAGAAGAATTGCAATCCTTATTCTATATGGTGTTTCTACGCTCTTTTTTCTTTTCGGATTGCTAAAGATTGAAGCCAATAATTTCTTGATGGACGACCTATCGGAAAATGAACCATTGAAAAAAGATTTTAATTTCCTGGATGAACATTACGGCGGAATTAGACCTTTTGA
>CAIYXD010000046.1 GCA_903930085.1 uncultured Flavobacteriia bacterium | reverse complement strand
GCACACAAATCTAAAATTCTAGGATTCTCCGGAAGATTCAAAGCGTTTAAAACAGTTGACAAAACCATAGAACCCGCTTCCTGCGGATAATAGGAACCGGCATGGAACAATGGATCCAAGGTGAACGACGGCCGTTCTTTCAAATAAAACGCGCTTTCGCACCAATCTACAGAAGAAGCAATTTCCAATTCAGAAGCTTGCTTTGTAGGATGAAATCGTACAGAAACTGGTGGCTTTGAATCGAGTGCATCGAGTAACTCTTTTCCAAGAAATGGATCGTTTGTTACACGTTTTGCAAATGCTGCCGGAAATGGAATATTCATCTTGTAAAATTAAAGATATAATAGTTATTATTTTTATTTTCTGAAGAAGTTCCAACTATCCTTCGAAGTGCAGCGAAATCTTATGGATTAATTCCTTTTCAGTTGGACGAAAACCTCCAATTGCAAAACCAACGCACCAGAAAATTTGTCGGTCGTCGTGCACAACAAATTGATCTTTTCGTAAATGATTTGGCACTTTTGCATCACTTAGAATATCGGAAATCAGTTTTGAACCGCCTGCACCAATCGGTCGCATTCGGTCGCCAATTTCCCACTTTCTAAGTTTAAGCTCCCCTTCTACTGCAATTGGATTAATAAAAAGAGCGTCTTTTGTGAATTTTTTTGGCAAAAAATCCACTTTTTCCTTGTTCAAAATTGGTTTTTGCGCATTGGTATTGCTTCTTTGAAAATAGAAATAATCCGCTTCTCGAATGATGCACGTATACAAATTATTGGAAAGGTTCAAACGGTGTCCTTTTTCTGAATGTTGGATTTTTAATATTTCTGAAAACATGCGCAATGGAATCCCTAATTGTCTTAAAAGTTCGAGAATTTCCTCCTTCGAAAGTAAATTAAAATCTTTTAGTGAAAGGGTAGAATTCCTTTCAATTTCATGGTAAATTGGTGTTACTATTCTTTCCAACTCAAGCTGACTTTCCTGAAAAACCCGCACGAGAAGGAGCACACTTTCGGACACATCCGGAATAACTTCTTTTACAGCTGGAAGGAAAACATTTCTCAGCTTATTGCGCTGGTATTTATTACTTTCATTGGAAACATCTTCTCGCCAAACCACCCCATTTTCTTTTGCATAGGCATGAATTTCGGCTTTAAAAAAAGGTAAAAGTGGTCGCAAATAGCATTGGTTTACTTCTAACATTCCCGCCAAGCCCATAATTCCAGCACCTCGTGCGAGATTTAAAAAGAAAGTTTCCACTTGATCATCTGCATGGTGGCCAAAAACTATTTTGGAATCCGCAGTTTTTGTAAAATTCTCAAAAAATGCATACCGTTCATTTCGAGCTTCCTCCTGCAAATTACCTCCTTTTTCTTCCAGTTGTTTGTGCAAATCAGTTCGTTTAATATGAAAAGGAATTCCATATCTTTTGCAGGTTGTTTCTATCAATCTCTGGTCATTTTCCGAATCTAAACCACGCAACCGATAATTTACGTGCAAAGCTGAAACTACATAGCCATTTTTATGTAAAACATGCAGTAAAACCATTGAATCAACTCCACCACTGCACGCAACAAAATACTGTATTGCAGGACTCTTGGGTAAGGAGGAACAGATATACGTTTCTAGGTTACGCATTCATTCCATCTAAAATCCGTTTCACTTTGACCATACATTCGGCATATTCTTTTTCTGGATCTGATTGGATAGTAATTGCACCACCAACTGAGCAGGAAAGGTATTTTTCCTTATTATTATATAGTAAAGTTCGAATAACTACGTTAAAATCAAAGTCGCCATTTGGCGAAATATAACCAATAGAGCCAGAATATAATCCGCGTTTAAACGATTCATGCGCTTCAATTAATTCCATAGCACGTATTTTAGGAGCACCAGTCATGGAGCCCATTGGAAATGTTGCCTTTAAAACATCTGTGAAGGATACACTCTCGCTTATTTCGCACGAAATACTAGAAATCATCTGGTGAACAGTTTCGAAAGAATAAATAGCGCACAATTCGTCTACTTTAACCGAATCCTTCAAAGCAATTCTAGATAAATCGTTTCGAACTAAATCTACAATCATTACATTTTCTGCACGTTCTTTAGGATCGTTTTCTAATGCTTGCTTCCATAAATCGTCCTCTTTTTTATCCTTACTTCTTGGCGCAGTTCCTTTGATTGGTTGGGAGGTTAACTTATTTCCTTTTTTCCTTAAAAAACGTTCCGGACTTCCGCAAAAAACCGCAAATTCATCCCATTTCAGATAACTAGAAAATGGTGCTCTAGTGATTGTATTTAACTTAAAATAGGTGTCCAAATGGAAATTCAGTTCAACATTTTCCGCATAAAATTCCTGGCAAAAATTAATTTCGTAAATATCCCCCAATTGAATATGTTCTTTCAACTGAATCACCTTTTGAATATAGGCTTCCTTTGAAATTCGTGGTGTAAATTGCGTGGCGTTATGGTGGAAATTTTGATCCGTTTCTTCTTCTAAAAAAGTATTTATAAAATTGTAACATTCGCTATCTTTAGGACCTTGCAAAAACGCGATATTTTCATTGTGCAATCTTACAACATTCTTTGGAACCCAAAAATAGGCTTCCGGAAATTTCAAATGATCCGGATTTTTGGAAGGAATATGCTGAATTTGCTCCTTTAAATCGTAAGAAAGATAACCAAAAATATATTTTCCAGCATGTAGGTCAATAAACTGCTGTAGATCTTGCAATATCGAATTTTCATTCATGCTAAAACGCTCCCCTTCCCCAAAGGCAAGAATTCCGCTTCCATCGTTGCTGTTTAAATACGAAACTGGAAAATTATTCATTCCACGAAGTTAGGAAATGATTCTATGTTTTTGGAATAAAATAGCAGAATTAAACCCAAAGCAATTATCGTCTAATCTTCGCTTATTTCATATTGTCTCTTATCTTTGAGTATGTTATACCGTATTTTAAAAGTTATTGTTGGAATTGGAATTCGTCTGTACTACAAGGAAATAAAAGTAAAGAATGGAAAATTTCTCGACCACGATGGTCCGATGATTATTATTGCAAACCATCCAAATACGCTAATGGATGCATGGATAATTGGAAATGTTTGTCCGCAGCCAATTTATTTTATGGCAAAAGGAACTTTTTTTAATTCACCATTAAAACGGAAGCTTTTGAAAAGCCTGAATATGATTCCTATTAACCGTCAAATTGATGGTGCAGTTGCAGGAGTTAAAAATAATGATTCGTTTGAAGCGTGCTATAAATTGCTGGAGGAAGGAAAAACGTTGGTTATTTTCCCGGAAGGAAATAGCTTTCCAGAACGGCAATT
>CAIYXD010000045.1 GCA_903930085.1 uncultured Flavobacteriia bacterium | reverse complement strand
TCGGCAAATCATAGATGTCGCAGCAAATAAATTGTGCATCGATACCAGATTGCGCAGCAAATTTTTCCGCATATTCAATCGCTTTATCCGAAAAATCAACTCCGGTAACATTTGCGCCCATTCTGCCCAAGGAAATCGTATCTTGACCAAAATGGCATTGCAAATGCAAAATACTTTTTCCTTTTACATCTCCAAGTAATTCCATTTCTATAGCATTCAGCGATGAATTTCCTTTCAAGAAATTAGCATTATCGTAAAACGCTGATTTCACGTGAGAATCCGTCCTATTGTTCCATGATTTTTTATTAATCGCTATGTAATTTTCCATGCAGTTGATTTTTTAAAAACAGATTTACCTCTTAAAAAAATAAAAAAAGGCAAAGCAATGAATAGATGGTTGCAAAATACTGATTTTAGGTGTTAAAACCGTAGAATCATTTTCAAATTGAAGCGTCGCTGGGTCAAATAATTTGGAATGGAGTAATATTTCCCCTCCGTATCTTGAATCCATTGTTTGGATAATACATTATTGATTCCCAATAAATTGAACACTTCAAATGAAATAATTGCATCGGTGAAATTTCTACTAAAAAAATTCTCAGCAGCTTTTTTCTTGTATAAGAAATCATACGACATCCCAATATCCACGCGGAAATACGATTTCATACGCAGCGTATCTTTGTAGCGATTTTTATCTGGCGGACCATACGGCAAACGCGTTCCAAACTGCATTCCCATTTGAACGCTGAAACTTTCAAAACCAGGCATGCGATCCTGCACCAATGCGCCAAAATTGAGTAATTGATCTGTTGGACGGGGAATAAATCCGGGCAAAATAGTTGCGCTATCTGCAATTGTTTGGTCTTCACTGATTCCAAAAATTATTTTTTCACCTGCAGCATTATAGAATTCTTTGTAGGAATCGTTTAGAATATCTTCCTTGGTAGACATGATTCCCATTTTAAAGAAAGATTCGATTCCCTTCACAAATTGTCCATGTATATTGACATCCACACCATACGCATACGCAACAGCATTGTTTTCAGCGTAATAACGCGTGCGGACATTATCAATTTCATACGGATTTACGTCCCACAAGTATTTATAGTATGCTTCAGCGGAAAATTTGAACGGAAGTTCCCTGTTCCACATGTTAAAATAAAGATCCGTTCCTGCTACTAAGTGAAAGGATTTCTGGGATTTCACGTTGAAGTTTAGTTGCCCGTCAAACGTTCTAAATTCCCGATAAAATGGCGGTTGGTAATACAAACCGGAAGAAATTCTTGCGCTAATATCCCGTCGACTGATTTTTCCATCTTTCACCATGTAAACCCTTGGGAAATAAATCAGCGAAGCACGTGGCGTGAGGTAAAATTCCTGGTTTATCGTTGTATACCCCGCTCTAGTTCCTATATTCAACGCCAAGCGCGTATTGGATTCGCGAATAGTATCTTTTACTGTAAATTCCACTTTTTTTGAATCCACCTTTAGCTTCTCCGTTACCGAAACTGGAAAATCGCGTTTTGTTTTCGACCAGATAGAATTCAGCTGCAGAAATGTCGTTATTCTATTCGATTGCAAACTTAAATTTCCTTTGATTGTTTCTATCAGTTCGAGATTTTCACCCGTATTTTGTGGTAGACTATACCCTGCAGAATCGATCATTCGCCATTCGCTTAAAACGTCTTTGAACTGGTCGTGCTGGAAATTAATTCCCCAATTTAAAATATGGCTACGGTGCTTCAATTGGTCGTCCGATTTGAAAGAATTAACGATACTGTATTGTCCGTTGTGGTAAACATTCAAAATCGTTGCATCCAATTTGTTTCGCGCATGGTTCAAAAACGTTCCAATTCCCAAAACAGCAATAGAATCGCCATATTCTTCCTTGGATGGATCCGTTTCCAATTGGTTAATATAGTATTGTCCTTGCACATCAAAATATTCTCTTTCGTTGGTATTAAATGCCGTTGCATAAAAATCCAATTTTAATTTTTTGTTAACGCGCCATTTTAAGGAAGTTCCCCCCATTTTCGTTTGAAACCGTGTTTGTTCTTGTCCATCAAAATAAATTTTAAAGGAATATGCTTCGTTTGCTGTTCCAAAATCCGTTTCCGCCGTTTGGGGAGAAAATTGATAGTCATTGCTGGAAAAATGGCCAATTACCGACCAAGTAATATTTTCCGTCACGGCATAATTTGTGAGGAATTGCGCATCCCAAAAAACGGGATTGTATGCACCTTTTGTTGGCAGCGAATTCAATAAATAGCCGTTAGATCGGTAGCGCGCACCAATTAAATAATTGAAACGTGAAGTTGGATTTTGTTCCACATGTGCTTCCACGCCAAGCAGCGAGGCCATTGCAGATGCTTTCAATCGCGTTGGTACTTTGTAGTCAATATCCAAAACAGAACTCAATTTATCGCCGTATTGCGCGTCAAATCCACCGCCGGAAAACCGAACAGCTTCCACCAACGCGGTATTTATGAAACTCATTCCTTCCTGCTGTCCGCTGCGCGTCAAAAAGGGACGGTAAATATTAAAACCATTGACGTATACGAGATTTTCGTCGTAATTTCCGCCGCGTACATTGTAGTTGGTCGTGAGTTCATTATTTGAAGTTGCAGCGGTTGTAAGGGCGATAAATCGTTCCACACTTGGCAGCGTCAACTTTTGGTAATCTATATGTTTTAATTTTGGCAATTCAAATGGATCTGTGCGCGACGTTTGAACGGTAATGGCATCTTCTTGCTGGAAGGAAAATTTAACGTCTGGCACCCTGAAATAGTTGCGATCTTCTACAATATATGCCCTAGATTCCGTGAATTCTGCAATCGAATACGCTATTTGCAGCGTGTCCTTTTTCGAGACAAAAAACTGATAGGTTCCATCCGCTGCGGAGTACGTTTCGGTTGGATCACAGTTTTGACACGAAATTTTAACGTTATCAATTGCTTTCCCTTTTTTGTCCGTGCAACGTCCAATCAGTCTTATTTCCTGTGAGAAACTGGCAATTGGCAACAACATTAAAAACAAAAAAAGAATACGCATAGGGCAAATGTAGTTTTACAAACGTTTGGAAGTTGTAAAAAGTATATAATTCATCATTTTACTCTCGAATAAGCACAAAATCCGGATCAAATGGTTCCATGAAATGGTGAATTTTTTCAATTTTATCCTTTATTTCCCCATCCCCACAAAGTGTAAATAAATTCATGGAACGCTCTTGTAGTTGATTATTGGGAAAAATACGGTCAACTATTTGGTCGATGGTTTTCATGGAAACATCGTGGCGTTGTTTCACCAATTTGGTTAATTTTTCTTTCATCCCATCCAACTGTTTTTCCAGTTTCACCATTTCCGCTCGCGCGAAATTCTCCATATTTTGGTCAATTTCCAGCACTTTTTCAATCACTTGTGTTTTTAATATTTCAGCGGTGGAATTAATTACATCAAAATTAACTTCTTCTGCAGCAAAATCCTGCAAATAATTTTTCTTGATTAGCGCACTATCCAGGAACAAATCCTCTAATTTTAAGGAAACCTTCGCGATTTTTTTGGAAAGTATCGCATCAATCCATAGGATAGAAGTTCTTGTTTGAATTAGCGGAAAAGGTAATGCCAGAGCATCAAAAACACCTTTCAGTTGCAACCAATAAGAAATCTCACCAACGCCGCCAACGTAGCATAAATTGGGCAAAACCGTTTCCTGGTAAACTGGACGAAGAATTACGTTTGGCGAAAAACGTTCGGGAAAGGCTTGCAATTCCGTTAGTAGTTCCGCTTCAGAAATTTTCCCTTTCCCTTCGATTTCATAGCCATCCGCTGTAAGCACAATTCTTTCCCGCGATTGCTCACTAAGGTAAAAAAGATTGAGTTCCCGAGCATTCACCTGCAATTTAAATCCTTCCTTTTCCAATAAAGCGTTCGTTTTTTGAACGGCATGAAATGAAAATTGCTGTTTTAATTCCTGTTCGAATGTTGGAATAAAAGTGCGTTTTAAAGCAGCATTATCGCCATCCAAAATGAGCAATCCATATACATCGAACAAG
>CAIYXD010000044.1 GCA_903930085.1 uncultured Flavobacteriia bacterium | reverse complement strand
GCAAAGGCTAAAACGATTACTATTTTCATACACTAGATATTTGTCTGTTCTTAATTGATTAATTTCTGTTGAAGTTATTGCATAGACGCTTCAAAAGTATAAAAGTCTATTGAATTAACATTTCTTTAACCTTTGAATTTTTTAAAATTTTCAAAGTTGTTTGTAAATGCCTTTTTTTGCTGTACTATAACTCGAAACACTAAATAAAACGTAGGTAAAAATCAAGGCAACAAGCGCCATTAATGATGGTTGTTTATCCAGAATTAGCCCGCCGGATTCAAACATTTTATCTAGGAAATACTTGAATATAAAGAAAATACTAAGCCCTAAAAAGCCTACAATTCCAAAAATTTTCACGAAATAGTAAAAGAAACTGTTGCTAACGACGTTTGGATCAAAGCCAATGCGCAGCAGGGTTCGAACTTCATAGGCATTGTGCGAAATGAGCAGCTGCATGTATTGTATAAAAACCAAACCAGACACGAAAACGGCAATCACGGAAATTCCTAAAACTACGAGAAGCAAGGTGCCAATAACACTTTTTAACCTTCCAACGACCATTTGTGCGTTCTTCGATTCGAGGCCTTTTGCTTTAAGTAGCTCTTCTACCAAGCCAAATTCATTTTCTTTTCCGGAAATCATAAGTTGGGTAATTTTCATTTCTGCTCCGGTAGTGAATTTTTTATTGCCATATTCCATGAAACTCTCCGGAACCAATATCGAAGAAACTTCATTCGTGAAACCAATGATGCGCGCGTTTACATATTCTTTCTTAATGGTATCTTTCAAGGCGAATTTAAACTGGATATCTTTCGCTAAATCATCTGAAATTTGAGGGATATTGCTTGCACTCATAAAGGTGTTTAGCATCACCAAAAATTCTCTCGGTAAAATGATTGGTACAAATTCATCGCCTTCTTTCCATTTCCAATTGGCTGGGGTAACATCCAAAAATGTTGGATCAACTGTTTGGATAAAAACATCGGTTCGGAACCTCGGAACCATCGGGTCTGCTGTTTCAAATGAAATATCAAAATTGTTGCTTATAACCGGCTTCACATCTTTTATAAACGCTTCACGTTTGATTTTTTCAATTTCTCTTTCTGTAAAATCTGTTTTTGTAAGATTGAGGGAACTGGAATTGGAAACCTTTTTTTGCACAATTACCGTGTTAGGACCTAAAATATCAGATCCTTTTCCAAACTCGTTCAATTTAATCAAGTAGTGGATGGAAGTAACCAAAAATGTAATTCCCATAAATGCGCCGATAATTGCAATTCCCAATTGCTTTTTATCTTGGTTCTTAAATAAGAGCTTGTTTAACATGGCTTTACAGTTTTAATTCTTTGTCAAAAGTGAAATTATAGGTTTCTCCGAGCGTTGTGAGTACAAATCCGGCTCCTTGTTCGTTGCATCGGTCTTGAATTAAAGCAAGTGCACGTTTTGCATTTTCTGTGTCCAAATGAGAAAATGGTTCATCTAGAATTGCTAGTTCAAACGGCTGACACATTGCACGAATTATTGCAACGCGCTGCTGTTGTCCCATTGATAAAAGCGCACACTGTTGATCCCATTTCGAATCGATATCTAGCCGTTCCAGTAGTTTCCGGATTTCAAGTTCCGAGTAAACGGGGTGCAAACTATTTTTTAACAAAAGGTTTTCACCAACGGTAAGGTTCGGAAATAGCTGAAGATCTTGAAAGACAACGGTAATTTTTTCCCGCCGAATCGTCGCCCAATCCTTTGGCGTGAATTCTCGAATTGTTTGTTCATCGTATCGAATTTCGCCAGTATAATCGTTTCGGAGTCCAACAGTTGTTAGCGTGAAAGTGGATTTCCCTTTTCCGCTGGAAGCATTCAAAAGGATTTTTTCTCCGGGATTAATTTCCACGAAACTTCCCCAGATACTTTCTGAATTGTGTTGCACAGAAGCCAATGGAATCGGCATAATGTGGTCTAGAATAATTTTCATAGATACAATTTTACGTTTTTTCTTACTTGTCACAGGTGTTTAGACCGATTGAGTTTCGTTTTCTCTCCTGTCAAGTTTCAAGAATCGTTCCAAAAGGTGTAAACTACACGTTTTTGTTTTAGTGAATAACCACAAAACACCTAAAGGGATAATTCTTCTAGTATTTTAGCGGACATGTTTTGTGCTGAATCATACGGAATCCAAATGGCATCTGTATGTTTTCTAAACCAGGTTAATTGCCGTTTTGCATAGCGCCGAGAATTTTGCTTTATCAATTCTACGGCATCGGAATAGGTGGATTTCCCTTCCATAAAGGCAAATAATTCGGTGTAACCAACCGTTCGAAGGGCGGGAAAATCTTTAAATTTCTCTAGCTTTTTAACTTCTTCCAGCAAGCCTTTTTCTAGCATTTGATCCACGCGCAAGTTGATGCGTGCATAGAGTTTTTCTCTTGGATGGTCTATTATAAATCGGTGAATCGAAAAGTCTCGTTCTTTTGGGATTGCTTTGCGCTGCGCACTATACGGTTTTCCGCTAAGTCGAATTGCTTCGATTGCTCGAATTACCCGCATGGCATTCTTTTGATCCACTTGGGAAAAATAAATAGGATCCTTTTCTTCTAATTCCTGCAAAAGGGAATTCAATCCGACTTTGTCTACCTGTTTGGTAAGTTCATCTCGAAGGACTTTAGAAGCTGGAATTGGATCTAGCCCGAAGCAAAGTGCGTCGATAAACATTCCGGATCCACCAACTAAAACAATTGTATCGTGGATTTTAAACTCATTTTCGAGAATTTCCAGGGCTTGTTGTTCGTAGTTCGCAGCTGTAATTTCCTCCGCTATGGAATGCGAATCGATGAAATAATGTTTTACTCCGTCTTGCTCCATTTTAGTTGGCTTTGCTGTTCCGATTTCCATTTCTGTGTAAAATTGGCGCGAGTCGGCTGAAAGAACACTGGTTGAAAAATGCTTTGCCAATACAACACTCAAATCGGTTTTTCCGCTGGCCGTTGGGCCTTCTATGACAATTAATCGCTTGATAATTTTCTTGCAAATTTAGTCAAATCATTTGTAAACCGACTTCCATTCCAAGTACCGTGCATAGATTGTTCGAACATATTTATACGTATGTGCTCCGCGCATTGCGCCGTTTCTAACAACTTCGTCGCGGTAATATTCGCTTTTTGAAAGATTTAAAAGCATTTGTTCCACATTATCGTCCCAAACAAATGGATTCAAACCATGTTTTCTCGCCAGTCGCTGTGCATCTTCGACATGTCCTTTTCCAGCATTGTAGGTTGCCAATGTGAATTTTTCGCGTTGTGCTTTATCTGGAATATTTTTCCAATTATTGAAATCGGAATTCATTTTTTTCATGGCACCATTTATTTGCACTTCTGGCGTAGAATTCGGATAAACGCCATATTTAGGTCCTGTATTCGGCATAAATTGCATCATGCCATACGCGCCACCAAAACCAACGACATTTGGATTGAATTTGGACTCTTGGTAGGCAACAGAAGCGATTAATTGCCAGTCTAATCCGCCTGATTTAGCGGCTGCTTTCTTGAAAATAGCGTCAAATTTAGAAAGTTGTCCGCCTTTTAAAATTGCTAAATAATCTGCTGCTTTAACCGGCGATTTTTTCCAGTCAAAATACTTGCTTTTCAAGTACTTGAATGTTTTTTTAACCATGAAATTTGTTAGCCATTTATCCAATCGAACGTTGAGAAGTGGGCTTGATTTTCGCATCCCGAAAGCAATTTTTTGCCGTACGGAAATTTCAGTAGCAATATCTAGGTTTTCAAAAAAACGTTGGTTTATTTTCGCAATGTTGGCTTCGGTAACGGTATAGTCAATTAATCCTTCTGAAACCATCTCAATTAGCTCTTCTCCACCAATTTTTCCGTCTTCTTCCATAATGAAGATTGTATCGCCAATTTCTTCTTGCAAGTGCATCAACCGCCGGTAGTAGCTTGAGTTTTTCCAGACGTGTACTTTTTTATGCATCAGTTGTGCTGGATCGCGCAGTAGTTTCTTCTCTATTTGAATGGGTTCCATTTCTTCCCAACCTTCTGGCTTTCTTTGGATCAGAACTTGTGGTGTGCGCAAAATCGGAACTGAAAAATCGATTATTTTACTCCTTTCTCGCGTGACGGTGTAGTTGCAAGCAATGAGATCTCCTTCCCCGTTATTGAGCATTTCGGTGAGATCATCTAAATTATTTACAATTTTTATTTCGAGTTCAACGCCAAGTTCATTCGCAAATTCCTTTAG
>CAIYXD010000043.1 GCA_903930085.1 uncultured Flavobacteriia bacterium | reverse complement strand
TCTAAGCACGAAACTCGCCTCAAGATGAGATTTCTTTTAAGGGCCGTGGAAGACTACCACGTTGATAGGCTACAGGTGTAAAGACAGTAATGTCACAGCCGAGTAGTACTAATTACCCGTAGATTTATAGACTCTTCTAATACATTATTTTACTGCTTCAGTCATCCGATATATCAATCTAAAACATTCGTGTTTCAATGTTCTATTCGTAGAATAGTGATCCCAACGCTTTAGGTGTCTATAGCAGCAAGGTCCACCTCTTCCCATTCCGAACAGAGAAGTTAAGCCTGCTTGCGCTGATGGTACTGCCCTTTTGAGGGTGGGAGAGTAAGTCGATGCCAATCTTAAATCCCGATTCATTATTATGAGTCGGGATTTTTTTTTAAACCCTTTTTGTATCCAATCTAAAGGCCCGAAAAATTGCTGCTCTTATTTAATTTTATTTTAAAGTTTTTAGTAGTTCAACAAAAAATCAGTATTTTTGATTCACTTAAATTCCATGATTAAATTACTGATTTCATTTATAGATTCTTTTTACTTTATTTTTAAAAGATTCATTCCTTTAAAAACATACCGTTATGCGATTTGTGGTGGTGGAAACTTGCTTTTTGATTTAATATTGTACTTTTCATTTTTTCATTTTGTACTATGCAAGCAAGATATTGATTTATTTTTTGTTGTTTTAAGCCCCCACATCGCATCTTTATTTTTTGTTTTTCCAATAACTTTTATATCTGGTTTTTTATTAAATAAGTTTATTACTTTTCAAGATTCTAATTTATCAGGCAAAACACAGTTTATTCGTTACTTATTAGTCGCTATTGGTGCAATAGTTCTAAGTTATATATGCATGAAGATTTTAGTTGATTTAATGGGTTTTTACCCAACTTTATCACGATTATTGACAATGGTTATTTCTGTAATTTATAGTTACTTATTACAGAGTAAATTTAGTTTCGGAAAAATTAAGTAGTAGATAAATAGAGAATTCTTTTTTAAGAACGTCTTTTTAGGTTTAGTTATCTTTTTCTCCTATAGTGGTTTATTTAATTTGAATTCCTCTTGAAGAGTATAATCCACTTGTACGATTTTTACTTTTGTCTAAACTAAAAGCGAAAGTACTACCAAGGCCTATCGAACTGCGCACTGACAATGTTTGTCCATGGGATTCAATAATATGTTTTGCAATAGCTAATCCCAGGCCACTTCCACCTTCGTTTCTGTTTCTACTTTTTTCAACACGATAAAATCGTTCAAAAAGTCGGGGTAAATGTTTTTCTTCAATTCCAGGTCCATTATCTGAAACTTCAGTGGTTAATATTTCATCCATTGCATAAAATCGTACGGTTGTAATACCATCTTGATTTCCGTAAAAGATTGAATTAGTTAAAAGATTTATCAATACTTGTGAAATTTTTGCTCTATCTGCATTCACAAATATACTACCGTATTCTTTAGAAAAAGTTAGTTTAATATTCTTACTCTTGGCCTTATCTTCTAGCGAATCAAAAATTTCTTTAACCAGTTCTTGTATATCAAATTGACGGATTTCAAGTTTTAAAGTGTTTACTTCTAATTTAGTAATTTGATCCAAATCTTCGATAATATTGACCATCCGATCTGTTGCTTTTGAAGCTCTTTCAAGGAATTTAATATTTACGGTTTCATCTTCTAAGCCACCTTCGAGTAATGTTAGGATATAACCTTGTATTGAAAAAATTGGTGTTTTCAACTCGTGCGCTAGGTTTCCCAAAAATTCCCGCCGAAATTCTTCTTGTTCTTTTAATTTAGAAATTTCAATATTACGTTCTTCTGTCCATTTTTGCGTTTCCAATTCCGCATTAGCGATAACATCATCTGTGATTTTAAATTTGATTTCAGTTTCTGTATTCATTTTACCTTTTCTAATCGAACGGTAAAGTAATTTTAATCGGTCGTTGATAAAATGTTTAATAAAAAAATAAAATACGCCGAAAGAAATTAAGCCAGTTGTGAGGGGTAATCCAATTAATACCCAAAAAGGAAAATTCATTATCTGAAAATCGATAATGAATGTAATTAAAAATGTTAACCCAAAAATTATTGCGCTACCACCTAACAGTAAATGTATTGGTTTTATATTTCTCACTATTCGCTAAATGTATATCCCACTCCTTTAATAGTGCGAATATACGAATCTCCTAGTTTCTCGCGTAATTTTCTAATGTGAACATCAATCGTTCTTTCCCCAACAATTGTTTCATTTCCCCATACAATCGATAAAATTTGTTCACGATTAAAAACCTTACCAGGCCTTCCAGCTAATAATTCAAGCAATTCAAATTCTTTTTTTGGAAGAATTAAAACGATATCATTTACTTCCACTAAAAAACGATCTCTATCAATTTTAATCTTTGTCGATGGTGTTGCAATATCTTCTGCTATTGGCTTATCTAGTCTTCTAAGTAACGACTCTACCTTACTTATTAACAATCTTGGGCGAACTGGTTTAGTAATATAATCATCCGCTCCAGCTTCGAATCCTGCAATTTGAGAATAGTCTTCAGCTCTTGATGTTAAAAATGCAATTATTGGTTGTGTAATATTCAGATCTTTTCGTATCATTTGGCAAGTTTCAATACCATCTAATACCGGCATCATTACATCCAAAAGTATAAGTGAAGGAGAAATTTTTTGAACTATTTTAACACCTTCTTCTCCGTTTGATGCTGTATACACTTTGTATCCTTCTTTTTTTAGATTATACGATAAGAATTCTAAAATATCTTGCTCGTCATCTATTAGGAGAATTGTATGTCCTTTTAAATTAGCCATATAGTTCATTTATCCAAAGAAAGGGCTATCCATAAAGACAGCCCTTTTTTGAATTGGTTTAATTTATTTTCTAATAATCAAACGACGATTAACACTATTGTTTCTTGTTTCAAGAACAACAAAATATAGTCCACTATTTAAATCAAGTGTGTTTAACTTTATCGCATTTTCACCTTGCGATAATTGTACATTTTGAAGTGTGATTAGTTGTCCTAATTGGTTGATTATTTTAATAGTTGCTTCATTTTCTGTTAGATTTTCAAATACCAATGTAGTATTACCATTCGTTGGATTTGGGAACATTGTCAAGCTAGAGATAATTGTATTCTCTTCCACTCCAGCATTTTCAACTGTTACGGTAAATGAAAACTCACTTGAACAAACACCATTCGTTGCAGTTAAAACTACTGTGTAAACTCCAGGAGTAGCGTATGTGTGTGAAGGTGTTGCAGTTAAATCTGTATTTCCATCACCAAAATTCCATGAGTAATCTGTAGCTCCAACAGAAGTATTTGTGAATGTTACCGCTAAATCAACATTTGTAAAGCCTGCGTTAGCGACTAAGCCATAATTAGCAACAGAATAATCTTCATTTTGAGCATCGAAGTTAGACCAGCACGCTGTCCAATCATTTGAGCCATCAAATGCACCACGGTACGTGGTTGTTTCGAAAAAAGAATTATTTAAATTTGGATAAGCAAAATTTGCTCCTGTCAAAGCTGGAGATAATCCTTGCAATAAAAAATTTGGATTTGAATAATTTGAAGGGTCTACAGATAGAATATCTTGTGGATTTGCCAAAATGGAATTACCACCTGTTGCAAACCAATTAGCCATGCCAAATGTTAAAGCCGTAGAATCAAGAGGTGTTGTTGATCCTGCAATAATATTATTTTTAAATTGTAATGTTCCTGTTGAACAATTATTACCTGTAGTTGTACCATCAATTTTTAAACCTGTTGGAAAACCTACGAAAATAGAGTTGTATGTGCACGTAGAAGTACTTCTCCTTAAATGCGCTGCTCTCTTAAAGTTGGAATTAAAACCAGAACTTCCACTAGTGATTTTTGGCCCAAAAATACTGATATTAGTGAAAATCGGCTTAGTTAAAGGTCCATTAGTTGTTCCTGTAGCATCATTGTCAGATTCAAAACCATTCGATCCAGAAATATCGGCTATTAAAGAGTCACTCATTCCGACCGCAAATTGAATACGACCTGTAAAGCCATAATCCGTATCAAACATATCATCAATAGTTTTGTTTACGATAAGGTGTTTACAATTTACAGTTCCACCAAACCATTCAAATCCATCATCTCCACCATGACTAACTTGAACATAATCAATTGTGGTTCCAAGTCCTACGGCTCCCATTGTTAATGAATTCGTTTCGTTGTTAGGTTGGTATGCAACACCTGCAAATTCTATTCTCACATATCTTAAAGATCCGGAATTATCATTTACATCTGTACCGCCATAAAGTCCTTTTATTGGATCGATGCCTCCCTCAGCCAACCGTTGCCCTGCAGGATCATTAATTGGTGCCTTACCACAAATGATAATCCCTCCCCAATCACCAGGATTTCTTGAGCCAGCTGGTTGCGAAGAAGTAAATACAATTGGTTGATTTGCGGTTCCTTCAGCTATTAATTTAGAACCTCTTGTTATTACTAGAGTTGCTTGGTTACCTTTAACAATTGTTCCTGGTTCAATAGTTAAGACTGCATTGTTGGTTACGTAAACGAATCCACCTGTTAATGTGTAAATATTGTTACTTGTCCAGGTGGTATTTGTCGAGATATCACTCGAGATTGTGATTTGAGCATGCATGGTTACAAAACCAATTATTGCCATTGCTGTTAATAGTAAATTTTTTTTCATAGTTTTCTTTTTTGTTTTTTTAAGCAGTATTTCTTGGGAAGCTGCTACACCCATCTTTTTTGTTTGTGTAAAATTAAGGTGGATTAAATCGAATAAAGTTTCCTAGTGGTTATTCTTATCTTAAGAAATGATTAATTAAAACAACTCAATGTTAACAACCAAAGCGAAATAGACTATATAGACCATACTTTTAGCAGAAATTTGTTAGGTTAGGATTTGGATGGGTTGCCATCAAAATGAACGGTTTTAATTGTCTTTTTTAGATTGCTTGTCTATAATGGAATCTATTTGTTTAATTCTAATTGGATATTTTTAAATGCAAGCTTTATAAGAACTAAAACTCATTTGTTTTGTATTCAGAGCAAAATTGAAATTAAATTCAGCAATTACCGGCAAATGGATTGTTTTAGAGTGTTCGCGAGTGAATTATATCGTTTTTTCGATTAGGTGGGTTGAAATTATTGTAGAACGTTTCAAGATGTCCTATAATCACGATTAAATTATGGAATTTGGAAAATTTACAGTGAAGTCTATTAATTCATTTAGCAACTTCGGATTGAAAGTTGCTACAAAAAAACATCTAAGTGATGATTTATATAAACCAAGAAAACACGAACTTTTGATTCGTGTTTTCTTGGTTTTTTTAATTGACCTTCATATGGAAGGATTATCTATTATAGCTTGTAAGAAAAGGAAAGTGAAAAATTAGTCCCGTACCTAATTCCAGTAATTAATTTATCCTCTTCTATTTCGTATTTTTTTGAACGATTAAAATCTTGATAAAAGGCTGCGTTTTGATTAAAGATATCGCTTATATTAAATTTTACTTCTCCATTTTCAAATAGACGTTTGCTAATTTGAAAATCTAATACACTTCTTGGGTTTTCATAGATATCTTGGTAACCATTTGTGCCAACAAATGCAATACGTCTGCCAACTCTATTGTATAACACACTCAATCCAAGTCCTTTTTTGTCATTCGTGTATATTAAACCGGTATTTATAATGAATGGAGATTGACCTTGCATTGGACGGTATTTCTCTTCTTCCGTTACAGCGGTAGCAATATTCGAAAGGTCTACTTCTGATTTCACAAATGTCAAGTTACTAAAAAATGCGAAATCTCCGAATATTTTAGTGCTGAATAAAGAGTCAATTAGATTTAAATTTGTTCTGAACTCAACCTCAATTCCATAATTTATAGCGTTTGTTATGTTTTGATAGGTATAGGTTCTCGATCCAGAACCACCGAAGAAGACTGTGTTTTCAATTGCATTATTAAAATCTTTGTAGAAAAGAGAAGTGGAAATTAATTGACCAGCTCCTGGGAAGAACTCAAAACGAAGATCTAAATTTGTTATATCTGTGGTTTTTAATGTGTCATTCCCGACAACAGCAGATGAGATATTGAAATCATAAAATGAGAAAGGCGCTAATTCTCTAAAATCTGGACGTGCTGCGGTTTTGGAAGCTGCAAAACGTAAATTCATTTTCTTTGTAGCGATATAGGTCAAATTTAAAGAAGGTAAATAACTGAGTGTTTTATTATTGATTTTTAAATCTTGACCTCCAAAACTTTTTGTTATCAATTCTTGATTAAAATCTTCAATCCTTAATCCATACACTGCTCGAAATTTCGCTCCCAATTTTTGATCTGTCATGATATAACCAGCATGCAATTGGGAATTCGCAGAATAGGAATCTGATGGATTTGTAGTTTCACCTAATTTAAATCCTTGTGATGTAATGTTTTCTTCTGCAAAAATCTCATTTTGGGCGAGGAATAGTAAATTATAATCAAATTGAGAAGGGCTATTTATCGCATATCCGAAAACACGCGCTTCAAACTCACGATTCTTAATAGATCCAGCATATCCCATTTTTAAAGTGCTTTTTTCTTTGAATATTTCATATGGCAAAGAGATTTCAAACATAGAAGCATATAAGTTCTCACTTAAATCCGAGAAAAATCGACCTGCATAATCTGGCGAAGGAACTCCAAACGGAACGTATGCTGTGTAAACAGAATCGGACTTTGTATCCTGTAAAGTTCTGTTCTTGTAATACAACATTCTTCTCAGATTTGGCACAGAAGTTTGTGTATTGCTATAGTTCAAACCCCATTTTATTTTAACTTTATTTTTCTTAAATAGATGATCTCCAGTTAATTGCGATGTTAGAATCTTATTTGTTGTATACTGAATAGCTGAAGCCATAATTATTTGATCTGCATCAATATTTTCGCCTGTTCTATTAATAACAGCATCTTCCGAATTATTACTATACATATTCTTGAAAGTCAATTTGTTATTGTCTCCAATTTTGTATGCAAAATTTAACATTGCCCCCCATAATATTGTTTCCCGATAATTTTCGTCATTATATGAAAATAATCTAGACGAATCATTGTTGAAATCTTGGCGTTCTATCGCAAGATATCTGCGATTATAATTATAGTTTAATCCCCCAACAAAGCCTAATTCATTTTTTTTTAATTTTGTATTTTTGGCAAAAGCAATTTGATAGTTCTGGTTCATTGGTGAAACATTTTTTTCCTCTAATCCCCAATCGTTTATGAATAACTTACTACTTTCAAAACGGGTTGCAGGATCGTTTAAAGATTCTTTAAATTGCTCAGAATTCGGTAAGCTCGAAAGAATGGATCGATCATTAGTGCCAAAACCAATCCAATCTTGCTTACTTCCAGAATAGGTCGTGTATTTTTTAAAGGTGGATTGTGAATTTAAGCCTGTCCCAGCACCAAATGATAGAAAATCTTTTTCTGGAATATCCTTTGTGTTAATTTGAATTACGCCACCAGCAAAATCGCCAGGTAAATCTGGGCTTGCAGTTTTAAATATGAGCATATTATCCAACATAGCGGATGGAAAAATGTCAAATGAAAATGCTTTACGATCTGCTTCAGTGGAAGGAAGGGGTAGACCATTTATCATCGCCGTATTATACCGGTCATTTAAACCTCTAATAATCACGAATTTATTGTCCTGTACACTCGCGCCACTAACACGTTTCATAACATCACTAGCTGCACGATCGGGTGATTTTTTAATACTTTCAGAAGAAATACCATCTACCAAGCCAGCACTATTTCTCTGTAATTGTAAAAGATTTGTAGTTGATTCTTTGGAAACCGTTACACTCACTGTTATTGGACCTATTTCTTGAACAACAGATTCTAAAGCTACAGAAACATTGATTATTTCATTTGCTTTAACAAGAATGTCTGTTATGATTTTCGTGTTGTACGTGTCATATTTAAAGGATAAAGAATAAGTTCCCGCTGGAAGATCCTTAATCGTATACTTTCCATCAAGATCTGAAAAAGCGCCTTTATTTTGACCCTCAATCATTATTTTTACACCAGGAATTGATAATCCATTACCTTTATCCGTTACATTTCCATTTATTGTCCCTCCTTGAGCGATTGAAAGTGAAGTGATTAAGAGTGTAATTATAGTTTGAAATAGTAATTTAAAATTCATCTGTTGCTTTGTTTTTTTTCGCTACAAAGGAACATTGATTTATTAATTTTAGAATTACATAATAGTTACTAGATTATTAATTTGAGTTAATATTATCTTAACATTGTGAACATAGTTAATTAATAACAATATTACTAATATATAAAAACGCTCGTTTACGTTATATTTTAAATGAATTTATAGCCAATTCCTTTAACCGTTTTAATTGCATCATCACCAATTTTTTCTCTCAATTTTCGAATATGCACATCGATTGTTCTATCGCCAACTACGATTTCTGTTCCCCAAACTTTTTCTAAAATCACATCTCGCTCAAAAACATGCCCTGGACGGGAAGCGAGTAAGGCCAGTAATTCAAATTCTTTTCGGGGAAGATGCAAAACAATGCCATCTTTTTCTACAATGTATTTATCGCGGTTGATTATTAAATTTTTACTCGGCTCAGATACTTTCGATAGCATTCCTTTTCTTCGCAACAATGCATTTATTCGGCTAATTAAAACTTTTGGACGAACGGGCTTTGCAACATAATCATCTGCTCCAGCATCTAAGCCTGCGATTTGGCTGTAATCTTCATTTCTGGCAGTAAGAAAACAAACAAGTGTTTTTTCGAAATCCGGTGTGTTTCTTATGGAATCGCAAACTTCCACACCATCCATTCCGGGCATCATTACATCCAATAGGATTAAATCTGGATGTTCCTTTTTCATTATGGATAAACCAACTTCCCCGTTTTCTGCCGTAAAAACAAGATGCCCTTCTTTTTTAAGATTGTAACTTAAAAGCTCTCTAATATCTTCTTCGTCGTCTATTATTAAAATCTTTACCATATTTTCAGTCTTAAACTATCCAATAAATTTTAAAGTAGTAGGATGTTATAAATGTACATAGAAAATCGGATTTGTGGAAAGCTATTTTTTTATTTACCGCATTAAAGTATGCAGTGATTACTTTCTAAAATAGTCAGAATTAATCTATTTCGATTTTTGTTTTAAGTTCACAATGTTTCAAGATTAGACACAAAAGTTTCTTTTACCATTTTTTTCGTTTTTTTAACAATTAATATTCTGTTAAATTATAGGTGCAACATATAAATTGTATGTAACTTTGCAGCAGTAGTAGTAGGTTAGGTTGATTAGTGTACAAAAGCTCTGGACTCCCGTTCAGAGCTTTTGTTTTTTGATTATTTATCTCATTCAATATTTTTCTATCTTTAGCTCATATTTTTTCACATGAAAATAAAAATTCTTTTAGTCGAAGACGATACGAGTTTGGGCTTTATTATTTCGGATCAGCTTAAAGCAGATGGTTACCACGTTACATTATGCGCTGATGGATCGGAGGGTTTTAAACGGTTCAATGAGGAGAAATTTCACTTGTGTATTTTTGATGTAATGATGCCTAAAAAAGATGGTTTTTCGCTCGCAAGAGATATCCGAAAATTAGACGTTGGAATTCCAATTCTCTTCTTGACGGCAAAATCAATGACAGAGGATAAGGTGGAAGGATTCAAAGCTGGTGGAGATGATTATTTGACGAAACCATTTAGCAGTGAGGAACTTCAAGTAAGGATTGCCGCGCTTTTAAAACGGGTAAATATCGTGCAAGAGTCAACCGAAGAAGCAAGTATAAAACTTGGAGATTATCTATTTGACACGTTAAATTACACTTTGGTCCATCCTAAATTTAGAAAAACATTGACAAAGAAAGAGGCTCAGATTTTGAAGATTTTGTGCAAATTCATCAACCAGGTTGTAGCAAGAGATGTCGTTCTTAATGCAGTTTGGGGACAAGATGATTATTTTGTAGGCCGCAGTTTGGATGTTTTCATTACAAAATTGCGCAAGTACCTTAAAGAAGATCCGCGAATTCAAATTGCCAATATCCACGGAATTGGCTTTAAATTGGATATACTGCCATGATTTACCTCTTACATTTGGAAACTGCAACGAAAGTTTGTTCTGTTGCATTGTCCTGTAATGGTGAACGGATTGCATTGCGTGAAGAGTCGACTCAAGAATATTCACACAGTGAGAAACTCACAATTTTCATTCAAGAAGTCATAAAGGAAGCAGGAATTACCTTGCAGAATCTACATGGCGTTTCCGTTGCTTCAGGTCCTGGATCCTATACTGGACTGCGCATTGGAGTTTCTACTGCTAAAGGTTTGTGTTTCGCGTTGGATATTCCCTTAATTTCTGTCGATGCGTTAGTGTCCATGGCAAAAATTGCTCAGAAAAAATATCCGGAACAAACGTTGTGCCCGCTGATTGACGCAAGAAGAATGGAAGTATATTGCGGGATTTATTCCAGTGATTTGACTTTGCTAAAACCAATTTCCGCAGATATTATGGATGAAAATTCTTACGCTGAATTTGAACCATTCGTCTATTTTGGCGATGGTGCCGAAAAATTAAGTTCGATTTGGGATAGTCGCAAGTGTTTGTTTGATACTTCCATTCGTGCTTCGGCAATAGGTCAAATAGAAACTGCGTATAAAAAATTCTTGTCGAACGAACTAGAAGATGTTGCCTATTTCGAACCTTTTTATTTGAAGGATTTCGTCAGCACGCAAAAGTAGTTTTCTAATTTTTGCGCTTTTTATTTTGCGTAAAATCATGCCTATATGTAATGTTTAGCACAAAATTAGTCGCTTTATTTGTTTGGTAGTCTCTTAACATCAAGCCAACATCCATCGTATTTCTCTTGTTTAAATTCAATTCCGTTCCTAGCATATACCGAATTTCGTTCACCATTCCTTCTGTGACGAATTCATTGTCTATTAAGTAGTGAAATTGATTTTTTCTGTACAACGATTCAATACTAAAATAGGGCTTTATTAGATTGTTTTTAATTTTTGCTTTCACGGTAATTCGGTTGCGCCAATACCATTGATCGCGTTTAAATTTAAAATCTTCAAATTGAATTCTCGATAGGTAAACCAATCTAAAATAAGAATCCATTTTTTTAAACTTGGAAGAGTTTATGCGCAAACCAAGCGAGAACCGATTACCAAAAGTTGTTCTCTTTTCATCCAATAAAAAATCTGAATTTTTCCATGCGCTATTTCGATACGCTGCATTAATTTCAATTGATTTATTGATCGTATAGCTTGGTTCTATTTTAAACAGCAATTTATCGAAACTAGTTGCACTCAAGTTCCAACGGGATTGAAGTCCAAACAACACGTTTAGTTTTTTTGTGCAATCCAATTCTCCTTCGATTGCTGTCCGATTGCACAATTGTGACGATTGCGAAAAAGAAACGAAATACTGAAAAACGATAATCAGTAGTGTTATATAGATTTTCATTAATGACTGATGGTTAATTGACCTATTTCTGTAATTGTGCCATTTTTAGAAATTTCAACGGACAAATAAACTGGCGTTTTTTCTCCGGTAACCTGATTTTCAGTTAACGCATAAACTTTGTACTTGCCAACTTGAAGTCCTTCAAACGTGAAAATGCCATTAGCTCCAGTACGAACAGTTTCGTTAAAGGTAGTTCCTTCTCCATAAATTAAGAAAACACGCTCGTCTGCAATTGCTGTTTCTGTGCCAGTTATATCCGGTTTCCCTTGGTTGGAAATATCAACATTGAAGTTCGTTGTTCCATTATCCGCATCCGTAATTGCGCTGTGCGATGTACTTGTAAGTGAAATAATATCCTGGTTTAAACTCATGGTATATTCCCCCTGTAACGCAAGTGAAATTGCTTCTGCCGTTTTATTGGCAATTTCCGTGTTGGAATCGCTGTAGTTAAAATCAACGGATATTCCCGTTCTTCCTTGTAAAAATGGATTGCCATTGCTTACCCAGTTTTGATTTTTATACCATACATAATATAGGTTTCCTCCGGATGGACTATTGAACAGCCAATAATCGCCATGTTCTAAATCGCTGCCACTTTTTACTGTGATTTCAATAATTTCCGATTCTCCACTTGTGAAATTAACACCGACCAATGCGCCACGAATTGCAGATGTTCCACCTGGTCCTTCCACTTTTTTACATTGGTTAAATACTGCAACAATAGCGATTCCAAGCAGTGCTTTTTTTAAAATTGATTTCATCTTAGTATTATTTTAATGGTTTGATAATTGCCGTCGGTTTGATTAATAGTAAGTAAATAATATCCTTTTGAAAGGGTACTGAAATCTAAATTCTCTTCTTTCAGCTGGTCAAATTTTTGTTCGTACTGCAAAATCCCTTCAACCGTAAATAATTTGAGCGTTACATTTTCAAGATGCATTGCTGTTTGGATGGAGATTTTTCCATCACTCGGATTCGGAAAAACGATGGGAGCTATTTTTTGATTTTCCTCCAAGTTGAGATTGTCGCAGGTTCCAAACATGTTTTGATCCATCCAAATTAAACGACTTTGCATCCAACTTTTCAGGTAATCAATCTCTTCTTGGTAGGTATTTCCAACAAAATTATTTGGCCAAACGTAGGTTCCTAAAATAGGCCATTTGGTATAGTTTCGACTTGCAGGAACGGTTAAAACAGCTGCTAAACTATCAATGTAATTTGTTAGAACGGCATCGCTCAGAATAGTTTCACGCAGTGTTAACCACCGACATTTCACTGCATTTGCATAATTTGGATCTTCCAAAAGGCGATTCCACCAAAACGGATTATCTAAACCACCACCGCAAATAGTGTTGAAATTGATCTCCCAGCCTGTTGTTTGTCCTCCTTGACAATAATTAGCGTTTCCCCATCCTAAGTTGAAATCCCATAATGGACCTGCAACTAACTTTCCTCCTTCACTCAGTCGGTTTTTGTGCAAAAAGGTAGAAATTCTATAGCCATCTACATTTTTAGAAATTTCATTAACCAACATAAAATCGATAAAAGATTGCTCGTCGATATAGGCTTTGTAACCGGAAATTGGGTTAGCGAAATTAGGACCGGCCAGAGCAGTTTCCCATTCCGTTATAAAGTCTTCAATGTATTGTATTTGAGCCGGTTGCATTTCTGTAATTTCAGGATCGTGCAGTTGATAAGAAATAGTGCTATTTCCTGGATTAGCACTAGCAAACGGAGAATCCCAAGCGATTATTCCACCGGCTGTCGTTTTGTCAATTTTCACGATATAGCCGCCGGTCAATTCATTATCCGAAAGATCGCTTGGCAATAATTCATCCACATTCACTCTGCCGGGATTTTGTTTTATTCGTTCCATAAAAACATAAACTCCGATGTATTCTCCATTCAGCACTACTTCACATAATTTTGTTCTTGGAGCGTAATGTCCCATTTGTGTCCCGATTTCGAATGTCAGAACATTTCTAATCAGAGATTTATCCGTGTAAGGAGCATATAAAATCCAATCATTATCCGCTGGCCAATCAAATATTGAAGCATTATAATTGAGAGAAGGATTCGGTCCGCGCGTTTCTATTCCATATGATTTCATTGGAAAAGAATTGGAAGAGGAACCCCGTCTTTCAATTGCAATTTGACCATAAAACGCATTAAAGGAATCGTTTACATTATTTACAATTCCAGGGCCATTGTCAATTATACCCATTATGCCATCTATTTTTGGTTCATCCGGAATTGCTACTCCTTCTGTATTTAGAAGTACAATAGGTAAATTCGATGTTACAAATTCAAAAGGTGGAACAAACCAAGATGGTATTTGGCCATAATTATTGGTGGAATTCACAATTCCAATACTGAAAAAAGCCCTCGATGTAAAATCAGAAGATGATGCACTTTGATTATGCGTTTCTATACACAATACGTTGGTTCCGTTGAGTAAAATCCCAGAAAATTGGCTTTGTGAAAATTCAAATTGCTCTGGATAATTTCCTTGGTAAAGTGCTGCTTCATGCGATGAGGATGCCGTTTGGTTATAAGTTGGTTGCCCAGCAGAAACAATACCATTTCGTACAATCTCAACACCATTCAAATAGGCAACGAAACCATCGTCATAGTCCATGTTTAATATTGCTTTGGTTATTAGCGATATATCTAAAATAGTGAAGGATATTCGATGGTAAACAGAAATTGAATTAGATGGAATTGAGGTATTATCGTCGCCATCTCCAAATCCAAATCCTCCTTGTCCAGAACTCCAAGCAGCTGCATTGAAGGATGGCTGTATCCAGTTTTGTGATGTGCTAGCATTTGGAACAATATATTTCCAGACGCTATTATCGTAGACAACCGTTTCCCAATGATCTGTTTGAGCATTTACATTGGGCGTAAATACCAAAACGATATAAAAACTGGCTGCGAGTAGAATCGCCTTATTGAGCATTTCTTTTTTAATTAGTTTACTATTAAAAACGAGTTTAAATTTAATGAAATAAATGAGTTCGTTAGTTGAACTTGGTAAACTATTTGACTTGTTAAGTCATTTTTACAATTGTAAAACTGCTTTTTTGAAAAATTAGGATGTGTTTAGTGTTTAATGTTCAGAAATAATCCTTTTTACACAATAAATATGGAAAGAAGTTCAGAACAATGTACTTTTATGAAGTGTTAATTCACTAAAGCGTTTATTTTGAATTTAAAAAAAGCAATAAAAGATATAGATCGTCCTTTTTTGATTGCGGGACCATGCAGTGCAGAAACGGAAGAGCAAGTCAATGACGTTGTGCAGCAAATTGCAAAACATACTTCTGCAAATTTATTGCGCGCTGGAATTTGGAAACCACGGACGCGGCCAAATTCATTTGAAGGGGTAGGACAAGAAGCCTTACCTTGGTTTGTTGCTGCCGGAAAATCAGTAGGTTTGCCTACATCGGTTGAAATTGCAAATCGTCAGCATGTGGAAGCTGCGCTTAAAGCTGGAGTGGATGTGCTTTGGATTGGCGCACGAACAACAGTTAATCCATTTGCTGTGCAAGAAATTGCAGATGTTTTAAAAGGTGTTGCTATTCCCGTAATGGTGAAAAACCCTGTTAATCCCGATTTGGAATTGTGGTTAGGTGCGTTTGAACGTTTGGAGCAAGCTGGTTTGACAGATTTAGTTGCAATTCACAGAGGTTTTTCGTTTTATAAGCACCCAAAGTACCGCAACGTGCCAAGTTGGGAAATTCCAATTGCCTTGAAAGAAAGGTTGCCGCATATTCCAATAATCTGTGATCCGAGTCATATTTCTGGAAGAAGAGATTTGCTGGCGGAAGTTGCGCAGAAAGCGATGGATTTAAATTTTGATGGTTTGATGATTGAATCGCATCCAGATCCAGATAATGCTTGGTCAGATTCTTTTCAGCAAATTACACCATTGGTTTTAAGTGAGTTAATGGGTGGATTGATTTTGAGGTCTCCCTCAATCGCTTCAAGTCATGGTGAACAATTATTAGAAATGCGGGAAAAAATTGGTGTTTTGGACGATCGCTTGTTCGATATTCTTTCTGCAAGAATGAAAATAAGTGAGGAGGTCGGGAATTTCAAACGGGAACAAAAAATCACTATTTTACAACAAGAGCATTGGGAAAAAGTAATTTCTAAAAGGCTTATTTCAAGCGAAGATTACGAATTAACGCAGCAATTTGTCCGGAAAATAATGGATGCAATCCACCAAGAATCTATTCGCCACCAGACAAAAGTGATGAATCCCAAAAATACATAATACGGCCTCAAGAAAATGATTCAGCATATTCAACCAGCAAAAAGAAGAGGAGTTATTCAGATTCCACCATCCAAAAGCGACTCCCAACGTGCTTTTTTGTGCGCTGGACTAGCGAAAGGGAAATCACGTATATTTTTTAGCGGAAAAAGTAATGATGAGTTAAAAATGTTGGACGCGATTCAGCAGTTTGGTGCAATGGTTACGAATATTGACGCTACAACAATCGAAATTATAGGAACGGAAGATTTTCCATCTAAATTAACTTTAAATGCAGGTGAAAGTGGTTTGTGCGTTCGCTTATTGACCAGCATTTGTGCCGCTCACAACGGCGATTACACCTTGGTGGGCGAAGGAAGTTTAGTGCAGCGAGAAATGCGGTTTTTTACCGAGGAATTCCCAAAATTAAACGTCAGTTTTGAATCAAATTCTGGATTCTTGCCCTTTACTGTTAAAGGACCAATGCGTTCT
>CAIYXD010000042.1 GCA_903930085.1 uncultured Flavobacteriia bacterium | reverse complement strand
TGCAACTTTACTATCGAAAAACGAGGTAATGATTTCGCATGAAGGCGAAGACAATATCATTTATGGTGAAAACATTATTCTTGCTACCGGCAGCCGTCCAAGGAAGGTTCCGACTATTTTAGTAGATGAAAAAACGATTCTAACCAGCGATGGAATTGAACAAATTGAGGACTACCCCAAAAGTCTGGTAATCGTTGGGGCGGGAGTTATTGGATGTGAATACGCTACAATTTTTTCAAATTTCGGGAAAACAAAAGTGTATATTATCGACCGACAAGAACGCATTTTACCTTTTGAAGATGAAGATATTTCAAAATTAGTAGCTTCAAACTTTAGAAATAAAGGCGTTGTCATTCACTCCAACGCACAATTAGAGCGCATGGAAACCATCGATGGGGAGGTAGAATACGAATTGTCCTACCCAGATGGAAAACGTGAAATTATTAGGGTTGAAAAAGCGTTATTATCCATTGGTAGAATTCCAAATATTGAAAATTTAGGATTGGAAAATGCTGGTGTATTATTATCGAAACGAGGTATTCATATTGGCGATGAAGACACGCGTACGAATATTCCCAACATTTATGCAGTTGGAGACGTTTCTGGGAGAATCGCCTTGGTAAATATGGGTGAAATTGAAGGTCGGCATGCGGTAGAAAAAATGTTTGGAAATAAAGTGGAACCGTTAAGTTATGATGCCATTTGTACAATCATGTTTTTAAATCCGGAAGTGGCAGCAGTTGGCTTAAATGAGCAGCAATGCGTTGAAAAAAATATACCGGTAAAAGTTGTCAAAGTGGATTATTCCGTGATTTCTCGTGCAATTGCGATGCGAAAAACGCAAGGTTTTTTCAAGATAATTGTAACGAACGACAAAGACATGCACATTATAGGCATGCGTGCAGTTGGAGAGCATGCTTCTTCCGCAATTCAGGCAGTTGGTTTGCTTATGAAATTGCATATGCCAATTGAAGTTCTATCCGAATTGATTCATCCGCATCCATCGATTGTGGAAGGGATTCAGGAATGTGTTAGAATGTTGTTGAATAAATCAATCTTTAAATCTTCCGTATTCAAGGATAAATTAGCGTGTTATTCGCTAGTAGATGGAGTGAAAACGCCTTTGGAACGTTTGTAAAACGTTCTACAAACCAACATACAAACCTATATATCTTCCAAAGAAAAGAATTTATTTTCCTTTTAATTCCATTGCTTTCAAGGTATTGATCATCAAGGATGCGATTGTCATAGGTCCTACTCCTCCTGGAACCGGTGTGATAAATGAACACTTTTTAGAAACTTCCTCAAAATTCACATCGCCTTTCAAGCGCCAACCTCTCGCACGCGAAGCATCTTCCACTCGCGTTGTTCCAACATCAATAACTACCGCGCCTTCCTTTACCATGTCGGCACTAACAAAATCCGGTTGTCCAATTGCAGCAATTAAAATATCTGCCGAAAGACATATTTCACGAATGTTCTTGGTTCGGCTATGCGCTAACGTTACGGTACAATTTCCGGGATTTGCATTTCTTCCAAGCATAATACTCAGCGGTGTACCAACAATGTTGCTTCGACCAAGAATCACACAATTTTTACCTTCTGTTTCAATTTTATTGCGTTTCAATAACTCCAAAATTCCTGCTGGAGTTGCCGGAAGAAATCCAGGTAAATTCAGTACCATGTTTCCCAGATTTACTGGATGAAAACCATCCACATCTTTTTTAGGATCAATAGCTTGTGTAATTTTCATTTCGTCGATATGCGGAGGAAGTGGCAATTGCACGATGAAACCATCAATTGATCTATCTTCGTTCAAGGCTTGCACTTTTGCCAGCAATATTTCTTCAGGAACAGAATCATCGTAGCGAATCAGTGTACTTTCAAATCCAATTTGATCACATGCTTTGACTTTAGCGCCAACATAGGTAAGCGAACCGCCATCGTTTCCAACAAGAATTGCGGCCAAATGCGGAATTTTTTTTCCGTTTTTCTTTCGCTCCTGCACTGCCTCTGCAAGTTCTTTCCTGATTTCATCTGCCGTAGCTTTTCCGTCTAATATGTGCATCTGCGCTATTTTAGGCAAAGATACATTTGTCCGTGCGGATTTGAAAGAAACAACTACTTTCTTTTGAAAAAAGTTCTACCTTTAAAGTCTAAAAAAACCAAAAATGAAGAAATTATTAACGTATATTTTCACCTGTTTAACATTGGCAATTTCTGCACAAACGAAAACGATTGAAGGAGTAGAATTTGGTCTTGACGGATTCGTTGGCGCATCCACATTGGGCGGTTCCTTTGGTGTAGGTCCAAAAATCGGACTTCGTTTTAATGAAAATTTAATTTTGGGACCTTCGTTTAGAATGCAAAGAACCTGGTCAAACAATATCGGACAAAAATTTGGCTACACGATATTTGGTGGTGGAATGTTTTTACATGGCCGTTTTAAAAACGTTTTATTTGGCGGCTTTGAATTTGAAATGTTAAAAAGTCCGATTAGTTATACGGTGGTTAATCCCTCTAAAAACTGGATTCCAAGTTTATTTATTTGTGGGGGATTTTCGAAAGAATTCAACCAAATTGTCCGATTAAATGTCGGACTTTACTACGATGTGATTAACCATGTGAATAGTCCGTTTAGACAGGCCTATTTTGTGAAAGTAACCAATCAGGTTGGGCAAGTCGTAAATAAAATTCCTATGATTTATAGAATTTCATTCTATTTCCCAATTGGGAGAAAAGACAAAGATTCAAAGTCAAAAACCACTGAAGAATTAGAAGAATCGGAATATTAATT
>CAIYXD010000041.1 GCA_903930085.1 uncultured Flavobacteriia bacterium | reverse complement strand
ATAAGAAAGCACTGCGGCTCAGATGTAATCAAGATAAAAGAATTTATTAGAAAAAACTATCAAATTGACCTATAAATTTTTAAAACAGAGTGTATCCCTGCTCTACTTTACTATTTTGGTTTATATCGTGTTTTTTATAAAAAGGCGCATTGGTAATCATGATTATCGCAACACTGTTAATCTTCATCCTTTTAAAGAAAAAATTCAAAATATTAAAACAATTAACGGAAACGATTTATCTATTCATAAGGATTTCTTTTTGGATGTATTCGGCAATGTTTTGATGTTTATTCCATTTCCACTTGCCTTGGTTTGGCTCTTTTCAGTGAAATTATCTTATCTGAAAAATTTTCTTTTCGTTGTTTTAGCGAGTCTATCAATTGAAATTATTCAATACCTATTCAATAAAGGAGTTTCGGACATTGACGATATTTTTTTGAATACAATCGGTGGAAGTATTGGTTTGCTAGTTTTACATTATTTAATTCAAATTAAAAAAGCTACATAATATGCGCGTTTCCATCATAACAGTTTGCTACAACCGCGCCGCCACAATAGAAAAAGCCATTCTAAGTGTGCTTAATCAAGATAATAAAGACATTGAATACATTGTCGTAGATGGGAATTCAAAAGATGGAACTCAAGCTGTCATTGAAAAATACACAAATCGAATTGCAAAATATATCTCAGAGCCAGACAACGGAATGTACGATGCAATAAACAAAGGGTTGGCTTTAGCGACTGGAGACATCGTTGGTCTGATGCATTCAGATGATGAGTTTTATGACAATAATGTCATTTCGAAAATAGTTCGTGCCTTTGAAACATCTGCAGAAACAGAGGGAGTATTTGGTGATGGGATTTATATATCTAATGATGATAAAGAAAAAATCATAAGAAATAGAATTGGTGGAAATTTTTCAACGGATAAACTCGAAAAAGGTTGGCTACCATTGCATCCCACCGTTTATATTAAAAGGAATTTGATCGAAAAATATGGTGCTTATGATCTTCAATTTAAAATTGCTTCAGATACAGAATTCTTACTTCGTTATTTATATAAATACCGTATTCAAATGACTTATGTGAATGCCTATTTCGTCAAAATGCGTATTGGAGGATTAAGCACTTCTAAAAGCAGAGCGTTTGAAGTTCTTAAGGAAGATTATAAAATTTATAGATTGCACCAACTTTCTGCTTTCAAAGCAGTATTCTTGAAGAAGTTAAAAACACTTTTACAATATATTAAACGTTAAAAATCAAAATAATATCATTTTTTACATGTCACCTTTTAAATTCCTAGCCTCCAAGCGTTTTTCACGCTACATAAAACTCACCTTCTTTGTTTGGGATTTGGTGTTGCTCAATGCTGCACATTTTCTTTCTTTTTATTTACATAATGGCGATTTACAACGCTTGGAAAGACCGCAACAGCAAACTATTTTTCTTGTTTCCAATCTCGTATGGTTTAGCTTAGTGATGTATTTCAATAGTTATAAAATCCTACGAATAGAGCGTATTGAAACAACTTTGGTGCGCACTATGCAATTAGTTTTCGCTCACATTGCGGTCATTGCTCTGTTTATTGTGATTTTGAAATACCAAGACATAAATCGTTTACGCATTTTATATTTTTACCTGATTTTCTTTGTTTTTCTTTTCGTATTCCGTGTAATCTTTCTGAAGTCACTTAAGCGTGCACGCAGGCTTGGTTACAATTTTAAGAATGTTGTTATTGTAGGAGCCAATCCATTGGGCGATAAAATTGCAAAAACACTATTCAAGGATCTTTCTTATGGGTATAAAGTGATTGGCTTTTTTGATAACAATACGGAAAGAACGAATCGCTTATCTGCCCCAATTTTATGCGATTTGAATGGTGTAGAGAGCTACTTGTCTAATCATCCGGTAGATGAAATGTATATTGCCTTGCAAAGTTACGATGCCGCTGAAATAACACGCTTAATTAAATTATGCGAACGCTATATGATTCGCACGAAATTTATTCCAGATTTTCAGCAATATACCAAAACAAAAAAGGTTGTCATAGATTTTTATGAGAACACTCCTGTTTTGATGCTTCGTAAGGAACCTTTGGAGCTCCCAATAAATAGATTGGTTAAAAAATTCTTTGATATTTGTTTTTCACTTATCGTTATTACAGGAATCTTTCCTTGGTTATTTCCTATTTTAACGGTACTAATAAAAATCGGATCAAAAGGACCTGTTTTTTTCAAACAAAAACGTTCCGGTGAAGATAATAAGTCGTTCAATTGTCTAAAGTTCCGCACCATGCAGGTAAATAATCTTTCAGACGAAATACAAGCAACAGAAAAAGATCCGCGAATAACTAAAATTGGAGCTTTCATGCGCAAAACGAATTTGGACGAGTTACCGCAATTCTTTAATGTTTTGCGGGGAAGTATGTCCGTTGTTGGTCCACGCCCACACATGATGAAACATACTGAACATTATTCAGAAATAATCAATAATTACCTCGTGCGCCATTACGCAAAACCAGGAATTACCGGTTGGGCACAAGTAAGGGGGTTCCGCGGAGAAACAAAGCAATTGAAAGACATGGAAAAGCGCGTAGAATATGACATTTGGTACATCGAAAATTGGAGTTTCTTGTTAGACTTGAAAATTATTTGGTTGACCGTTTGGAACATGGTGAGGGGGGAAGAGAAAGCAAGGTGATTTTCAACCAGCCGTGGCCTCGAAGATAACTGGTTTAGGTGAGCCGCTGACGTAGGCTCTTGAAACCAAAAAGCGGAGTAAAATATTTAAATATACCCTCCAATAGTATCTAAAACACGGAATTTTTAACTACTTTTGCACCGTTAATTTACAAGAAATAATTCCATGATAAAAACACTCCAATTTTCTTTCTTTTTATTTCTTGTAATGCAACTCTCTTCTTGTAAGACACGGAAAAAACTAGTTTATTTTCAATCTACCGGAAAGGATACTGTAACACAAGGAAAAAGTAATTATACGCCCGTATTTCAGACAGATGATTTTTTAGCAATAACCGTTACAGGGGAAGACCCAGAAGCAGCATTGCCATTTAATTTACCGACAGCAGGTGCAGCTTCTTCCATAAATAGTGGATATACAATGGGAACTCCAGCTACAAATGGTTACTTGATTGATGCTAATGGCACTATTAAACTGCCGTTTTTAGGTAGTGTGAAAATTACCGGGCTTAATCGCATCGAAGCAACCAATTTGATTCAATCCAAATTAGAACCGTATCTGAAAAATTCGGTGGTACAAATACAGATTTTAAATTACAAGGTAACAGTGCTAGGGGATGTCAAAAGTCCGGGAACCTTTAAAATACCGAATGAACGCATTACCTTGCTAGAAGCAATCGGTTTGGCGGGTGACTTAAAAATGACTGGCTTGCGGAAGAACGTTCTTGTCATTCGCGATGATAATGGTAAAAAAACGGAATATCGAGTGGATCTAACGTCCAAAGAATTGTTTCATTCACCGGTGTATTATTTAGCTCAAAACGATGTGGTATATGTTGAGCCAAACGTTACAGCGCTTTCTGAATCGACGATTTGGCGAACAACTGGAACCATTTTTATTTCTTTAAGTTCCCTAATCATTACGACTATTACCTTAATATCTGTTAAATGAGTGCAAGTAATTCCCAATCCTATTTCGAGGAGCCAGAAAAAGAAAATATTAACCTGCGCGAGATTCTAGGGAAATATTTGCGCCATTGGAAGTGGTTTGCTCTAGGTTCTGCGATTAGTCTTTGCGCAGCATGGGTTTATTTGCGGTACAGCGTTCCGGTGTTTGAATCCAAAGCAAGTGTCTTAATAAAAGACGATGAAAAAGGTGGGGGATTGTCCGGGATGGATATGTTCAAAGACCTTGGACTAATGGATGGAAGTGCAAACTTGGAAAATGAAATCGAAATCTACCGTTCACGTACCTTAATAGAACGAGCAGCGAAAAAATTGAAGTTAAATTATTCCTTACAACTCATTGGGGATAGAAGTGGAATTATACGTGGAGAAATCTATGGTAAAGCACCAATTGCATTTGAAGTTATTGGAACCGATTCCCTTATCTACAAGAAAAAGGGCGCTTATGAAATAACCATTCTGAATAACAAAGAATTTGAATTGTCAGAAAACCATGGTTCTAGTTTTGGTGAATTTCTATTTGGAGCAGTTGTTAAATTGCCGATTGGTCGCGTAATTATCAATAAAACAGGAGAATTGAATGAAAAGTGGCACGATAGAAGTGTTTTGCTGACCATTGCGCCTATGGATGAAGTTGTTACAGCATTGCAATTAGCAGTCTCTGTTGAAAGTGCCAGTAAAGACGCAATGGTATTAAATATTGGAATCAAAGGTCCTAATATTGAAAAAAACAACGATATCATCAACGAATTAATCGCACAACGGAAAACAGACGCCATTGATGACAAGAATGAAGTAGCAAGTAATACCAGTACATTTATCAACGAACGGATGAAGTTTATTGCTGTTGAACTTTCAGATGTAGAGGATGTTGGGCAACAATACAAGACAAAACACAATTTGGTGGATGTTACGACTGATGCTTCCCAATATTTAGCAAAAGAAAGTGCTACCGATCAAGCCATCACGGAAACAACTATTCAGTTAAGCTTGGCAGATTACATGAACGATTATATCAAACAGCGCCAAGGATATACCGATCTTTTACCTTCCAATCTTGGTTTCGAGGACCAAACAATTGCAGCGATGACTGCGCAATATAATGTGTTGGTTTTAGATAGAAATAGATTGTTGCAAAACTCGAGTGAAATGAATCCTGCAGTGCAGAAAATTGAAGGACAATTAGCGAGTTTGAAATCAAGTTTAACTGCAAGTTTAAAAAATAGCAGTGCAATTTTGCAGTTGCAATTGAAGAAATTGAATTCACAGGAAAATTTGTATAAATCGAAAATCTCCTCAATTCCACAATTTGAAAGAGAATACCGCGACATCTTGCGCCAACAGCAGATCAAGGAAACCTTATACTTGTATTTGTTGCAAAAGCGCGAAGAAAATGAAATCACCTTGGCAGCAACAGTTGGTAATACAAAAGTGGTAGATTATGCATACAGTAATAGTATTCCTGTTTCTCCGAAGAGGAAAATCATTTATTTAGCTGCGTTATTAATTGGATTGTTGATTCCTGCAGGTATAATTTACTTGCGTGATTTGGTGGACACCAAGGTGCACGGTATGAAAGACATCGAAGCCTACAACTTGCCCGGGGTGGGAGAGATTCCATTCAAAGAAGACGAAAATCAACTCGTTACAACAAAGAATTCCCACACCGTTATTTCAGAAGCCTTTAGACTCTTGCGCACCAACATCAATTTTATGCTGGATGAAACGAAAAATTCGAAAGTGATTTTGGTTACCTCTACCATCGCGGGAGAAGGAAAAACATTTACTTCAATCAATTTGGCTAACGTACTTTCCCATACGGGCAAAAAAACGGTGCTTGTTGGGATGGATTTGCGTGCACCCAAATTACATACCTACTTGAACATAGATAAGAAAATTGGGGTTTCTAATTTTATCGTGAATACCGAATTGGAGGTAGCGGATTTAGTGATTCCAGCAGAAGATAATCCGCACTTGTTCTATATTCAAAGCGGTGATGTGCCGCCCAATCCTGCTGAATTGCTCTTGCGCGACCGAACCAATGTACTATTTGAATCGTTGCGTGCACAATTTGATTTTATCGTAGTCGATTCTGCACCCGTTGGTTTGGTATCTGATTCCCTGAACATCAGTTCCCAAAGTAATCTATTACTTTATGTTGTACGTGCCGATAAATCGGACAAGCGATCACTGGGTGTTCCACAGAGTTTGTTAGCTAACAAGAAAGTGGGTAAATTGGCGATTTTGGTGAATGGTGTAAAAAATAATCGAAAAGGTTATGGTTACGGATATGGTTACGGATATGGTTACGGATCGAATAATTCCGCATATTATGGAGAGGAAAAAAATACCGAATCTTCCATTTGGAAAAAAATAACTAAGTATTGGAGAAATAAAGAATAAATTATTTTTTACCAGATAGGAACTTGTTTTTTATAATGGATAGAGAAATAGATTAAAAAGTCCTGTAATAAGCATTTTTT
>CAIYXD010000040.1 GCA_903930085.1 uncultured Flavobacteriia bacterium | reverse complement strand
CAACCAACATTTCTTTTAGTCAATTTTAAGGAACCGGATTATTCTGGACACCAATCAAATTGGCCGGCATATTTGAAAGGAATCCAATCATCCGATGCATATATTTACGAAATATGGAAATTTATTCAGAACGATCCGTTCTACAAGGATAAAACGACACTATTTGTTACCAATGATCACGGAAGACATTTGAATACCATTTCCAGTGGTTTCGTTTCGCATGGCGATGGCTGTGATGGCTGCAGACACATAAATTTATTTAGTTATGGTCCGGATTTTAAATCTGGAATCGTATCGGAACAACCAAGAAGTTTAGTCGATATTCACGCTACGATTCTAGAATTATTGCACATTAGAAACGCTGAAACAGACGGAAAGGTGATGCACGAACTTTTCAAGGATTAATACTATTCAGCAACGACAAAAATTCTTACAACTATTTAACGTGCAATTGTAATACTGCCATAGCAGTAGCCTTTATATTTCTCATCCGAACAATCGAAATCCTTGCTGCGAATAGCATAGAAATAGACTCCTTCATTCAAGATTTCACCACTTTTACTTTTTCCGTTAAATGGAATATTTCCGCCGTCCATGACATATACCACATTCCCCCAGCGATTTAATATATCAATCTCAATTTCAAAACAAGCGTTAAACAAGTCCGAAATTTCCAAAAAGTCGTTGATTCCATCTCCATTTGGCGTGATAATATTCGGTACAACGAAATCTTTCATCGTTACACCTTCCGGAATAGCAATAATGCCTGCAGTATCATACAGACAATCAAATTCATCTGCAATTGTCAAGGTTAAGTCATTCAATCCAAAATTTGCTACTGCTGCTGAAATGGAAACATTTGTTCCAACATTCTGACCTTCAATTTGCCAGTTGTAGGTGTACAATTCATCGAACGTCAGTGAAACCAAGGTTACATTTTGAAAGCAATCTGTTGTATATGCATAGCTGGGCTGAATAGGGAAGGTGACGTAGTAATTTTCTGTAATTGAATTACTGCAACCAAGTGCGTCTGTATAGGCATAACTTAAGGATTGCGTTCCAGAAGTAGCAGCTGAAAGATCAAGATTATTTCCAGTAACGTAATTTCCTGTAAACGTTCCGCCTGCAGGAATTCCCGAAATTGGGTATTGCCCAGTCTCAAAGCAATAGAACGTTGCAACCGTTATGTCTAAAGCAGGTAAAGCGGTCACTTGAATTTGTCCTGTCGCCGTTCCAATGCAATTATCAGAATCTATATATTGATATGTAATGTTTTGTGCACCAACGCCATACATTGCAGGTAAAAACTGATTGTTGGAAGCCGCGGAATTTACCGTAAACGTTCCACCAGTTGGAGTTGCAGCAAGTGTTATGACTGCTGCGTCAATACACAAATTTGCTGGAATCGTTAAAATTGGCGCAGGTAATCCAACTACTGTGACAGCAATTGTGGTAGAATTTACACAACCGTTTCCATCTGTAAAAGTATACGTTAAAGTATGTGATCCAACTCCAGCATTCAATGGAATGAAATTATTGTTTGTTACGCCATTCCCGGATAAAATTCCGCCCGCAGGTGTTAGAATTAAATTTGCTGGAGTTGCAGATAAGCAATATGGCGAAGCATTATTTCCAATTGTAACAATTGGAAGTGGATTTACGATGATGCTATCTACTGCGCTGTTCGTGCATCCAAATTCATCCTCATAAAGATACGTAATTGTATGTGTTCCCAAGTTTGCAGTTGCTGGTTGAAAAATGTTTGAAACAATTCCATTTCCAGAAAGAATCCCAGATTGTCCTGCTCCAGCAACTGGATTCACAACCGGTGAAATAGCTGCACCGTCGATACAAACATTATCTGCAATGGAAACGTTTACAGTGGGAATAAAATTGAAAATCTCAATCGAAAAATTTTGCACAATTCCTGCATTGTCGGTTACGGTTACGGTGTAAATTCCTTCGCACAATTCACTTGCTGTTTGCGTGGATTGCGCTTCCGAATCATCCCACAAAAAGGAATATGGCGCTGTTCCTCCAGTAATTGTAACGCTTGCCGTTCCGGTGCACGTGGAAGTGGACGGCGTCGCGCAAGGTCCATTGCAAACGGCATACGTTGCAGCGCCATTTCCAGACCAAAGACCCCCATCTTGCGCTCGACGAAGCGAATTTCCTAAATGGTTGGAGGCGTTGAGTGAACTGATGTAATTTTTTCGGTCAATTGGAATTTGATCGTAGTTGGATAATGTTGTAACTGCAGTACAACCGGTTAAAATGGGAATGCATGGTGAACCACTTGTTCCTGCGGAAGACGCCCAAGAAACTGCATCTTGTGCCACGCCATTATTATCGTAAAATGCAAACCATCCGCCAGCATTTGGAAACCAAAGTCTAGTTCCACCAGCGCAAACACCAGGGTCTGATATGTTATATGGAACAACAATTTCAACCACATTTCCACCATTTTGAACCAAAAGATTACTTGCTAAAGGCGCAGCATTTCCGCCACGAATCAGACAAAATCCTGCAGGTGGAATAATCGTTCCGGATGGAATTACATATCCGCCGCTTCCTTCTGCTGTGTAATTCCCAAGATAATAACAGGAAATATCTACCGGTTCACACAAATTGGGATTATACAATTCAATCCATTCTCCACGTCCTTCACCAACGCCCCCAAATCCGGAAATACTTCCATCAAAATCTACGGGTGAAATCATCAATTCATTGATCAAAATTGAAGGTCCTTCGTAGGAACATCCACTACCATTGCAATTTGTGTTTAAGGTTGTGGAAAATGTCGCACCCATTTGTGCAAATGTCCAATCGCATTGAAAAAATAGTAGTAAATAAAAAACGGAAAATAGTAATCTGTTTGTCTTCATAGCGTGTGTTGACTAAATCCAAGCGTTCTGTAAGAACTTAAAATTCGTTATAAACATACAAAAAAAAGAGTACAAGTAAAATAGTTCGGTAAATTCTTCAAGGATTGCAGCCGAAAAGTATGAATAATTCATTCCCAAAATTTTCCTTTCTTTCCTATTAAGAGATATTTTTCTTAGTTACTTTCAAGAAATTCCGCTTCAATTCCGCAATTGGATCCTCCATTTCTTTCAATTCATCCAAAACAGAAGAACTATTATGTTTCATAAATTCCTTCAAAATATACGTGTAGTACTCATTTCTATTTTCGGAAAGATCTTCTAGTTCTATTTCAGCGTCCTCTTTGTTTAAAAGGACTAGACTTATAAAATCTTCTGCAATTGCCAAGCGCATCGAATGAAGTAAAATAGCATTGTATTTTTTTAGCAGATTTTTAATTTTTAGCTCTTGATTTTCAGTCATTTGATTTTTTAAATTTTAATATTTCCAATTGTTTGGTTAAGATTTTTAGATAATTACTAGCGCGCCATTTTCCAGAATTTCCAGGTTATAGAAGGATTACTTTTACCCCTCTAACGACGCTATCTTCCAATGAAATTAATAGCTTTTCACCACTATAGGAAATTCCAGTTAGGTAATTATACCGTTTTTCTTCCAAGGGATTTTTAATTTCAAATTGTATATTGGAAAGATCAAAATCAGTTGTTTCAAAAGCATACTTTGCAAATAGTCCGGTTTCAAATTGAACAAACAAGAGCTGTTGAAATTCTTCTTTTTGAATGTGTGAAATTTGGATTTTTTCGATGGAATAAATGGGAAAAAATGTTTCGTCACCATATAATTCCATGGAATTTAATTTCCGTACTAACTTCGATTGTTGCTTAATTTCTACCTTATTTTTATGGTTTAACTCGAATCCTTTGCTTTCAAATTCGCCAATTTCAGACCAATGTGCAAAACCAAAATGGTGCAAAAAATCCAAATCCAGTAGCAATTGTTCCCAAGTTGTATTGTTTTTAATGCGCACGCGATTCATTTTCTCAAATTGTTCCTTTGGAATGGAGCAGTGAGAATAACGAATGCTATCACCAAAAAGATTAATGTAAAATTTCAAAAAATGAATGTATTAATATATTGATTTATAAGTGGATAGTTTATTCTCCAAGGATTTTTAACAAAGTTGAAAAATACAGATATTTTTTTCTTTTTCCTAAACTTAAACGGTTAACAAGAATATTTTTTTTGTCCTCATTCCATGGGTTTTAACTTATTTTTTTTTCGGTGCTGTTATTTAATTCATTTTCTGGCGTTAGATAAAAAAGCGAGATTTCTAAGAAAGAAAATCAGGTTCGCCAAATGGATTCCAAGTAACCTTTTTAATTCCTTAGATTATAATCTCAGTGGTATCATTTTTTAAACCCTTAAAAACCAAAACGATGAAACACCTTTTTTTAATTCT
>CAIYXD010000039.1 GCA_903930085.1 uncultured Flavobacteriia bacterium | reverse complement strand
AAAGGGAAATTATGATTCAACGCACACTAAAAAACACCTTATCCGAAAAGCTTTTTAAGGGAAAAACAATTCTACTAATTGGTCCTAGACAAGTTGGAAAGACAACTTTAATACAGGAAATACTTTCTGGGATGGACTTCTTGTTTTTAAATGGAGATGACCCGCTGGTACGGACGTTGCTAACCAATCCAACAAGCAAAGAAATTGAAGCAATAATTGGCAAAAACAAGCTCGTTTTCATTGATGAGGCACAACGAATTGAAAACATTGGTCTAACCGCAAAAATAATTCACGATACATTTAATTCTGTTCAACTAATTCTGAGTGGATCATCTGCATTTGAACTTAGAAATAACACCAATGAATCCTTGACGGGAAGAAAATATGAATATTTCCTTTACCCTATATCCTACGAAGAATACGAACAATCGATCGGTTATGTTTCCGCACTTGGAGATTTGAATAATCGTCTGATTTATGGTTTTTATCCCGAAGTACTAAATAACCCTGGAACTGAAAGAGAAATATTGAATGAAATTACACAAAGTGTTATGTACAAAGATATTTTATCTTACGGAAACATAAAAAAGCCTGAAATATTAGAGAAAATTCTTAAAGCATTAGCATTTCAGGTAGGAAGCGAAGTAAGTTTTAACGAAATTGCACAGCTAACTGGTGTAGACAAAAACACGGTTTCCTCTTACATTCATTTACTCGAATTATCTTACGTAATCTTTCCACTGACAACCTTTAGTAGAAATCTTCGAAATGAAATTAAGACAAATCGAAAATATTATTTCTACGACAATGGGGTTCGAAATGCATTAATACAAAACTTTAATCCTCTAGACCTTAGAAACGATGTAGGTTTACTTTGGGAGAACTTCCTACTTTCAGAGCGAAAAAAGAGAAATGAATACTACAATCAATTTGTTACCGGCTACTTTTGGCGCACAAAACAGCAGCAAGAAATTGATTATATAGAGGATATAAATGGAACTATTACAGGTTTTGAATTCAAATGGAACCCCAAAGCGAAATTTAAAATTCCGAGTGCATTCATCCAAGCATATACTGCAGATGTTAAGGTTATCAGCCAAAATAATTTTAGAGATTTTGTTTTTTATAATTCTTGAGAAATAATATTACTTCAAACAAAAAAATCAAATAGCTTTGTATAGCCTACTCATAAAGTAGCATATCAAATAATCCAAAAAAAATTCGAATATGATTTCAAAAGATATATCAAAAAAACTCTTTCTCCTAGATGCATACGCACTTATCTACAGAGCATATTTTGCTTTTGCAAAAAATCCACGTGTAAACTCCAAAGGGCAAAATACCTCCGCTGCATTTGGTTTCACAAATGTTTTAATTGATGTTATTAAAAACGAAAAGCCAACACATTTGGCGGTAGTTTTCGATCCTCCTGGTGGTTCTACGCAGCGTCAAGCAGACTTTGAAGCCTACAAAGCGCACCGAGAAGAAATGCCGGAAGATATTCGCTCCATGATTCAGCCAATAAAGAAAATCGTAGAAGCGTTCAATGTGCCTTTGTTAGAAGTGAATGGTTTTGAGGCGGATGACGTTATTGGTACGATGGCGAAAATTGCGGAACGAAAAGGCTACACAACATACATGATGACGCCCGACAAAGATTACGCCCAGTTGGTTTCTGAAAATATATTCATGTTCAAACCAGGTCGTGGTGGAAATCCGCCAGAAATTTT
>CAIYXD010000038.1 GCA_903930085.1 uncultured Flavobacteriia bacterium | reverse complement strand
GGCAAAGTTTCAAATCCACCCATCACGCCATTTCCGCCACCTGCATATGCATTAGACTGAGAATAACCAGTTGTTCCTGTAACACCATCTTCCGTTAAAACGCAAGCCAATTTATAGTTGTTGTTTGCAGCAGCTTGAAAATCTGCAGTAACCGAAACATTCAAAACACGTGTTGCAGCATCCCACGTTGCACCATTTTCAATTAATGCAGTTGGAGCAACTTGTAGACGAGCAAAAAACTGAGTTGCCATTCCGGAAGGATCAACATCTGCACCACGATCTACCAATGCACTTGGATAACCACCAATCAATGTTCCAATTCCTGTATCGTAAGAAGCTTCTGTCATTGGATCGCCATTGTGAACTGCAATTCCTGCCCAGAAATCAGAATAATCTGTTTCGAAAAGATCCATGTAAACCGTTCCTCTTGGACACCATTGGCACCAAGTTCCAGTTGCTTCCTCGCCAACAACCATTTTACCGACAGCAGGAACAACAGGATTTACAGTAGTCACAGAAACGTTATCTGCAGCATCATTATCTGCACCAGCGCCGTTTACATTGCTAACAGTATACGTTAATGGATTTGAACCAGCAACCAAAACAATCGGTGTAGTTAGTGTAAACGATTGTTCCGCCAAAGATGCCATCGTTAATCCAGAAAACGTTTGATTTAAATTTGCACCATTGTAATTTGCAGTAATATCGAAACTTGTGATAGCAGTTGTTCCTAAATTTTTCACTTTAAACGCTGGAATTACAGCATTTGTAGCAATATTCCCTCCGTTAAATCCAGCAAATGTTACCGCACCATTCAAAGCTGGCAAGGTATACGGTGTAATGATTGTTTGAAAATCATCGATGAAGAATTCTGCACTGAAAGGAGTTACAGCATCTACTGGGAAGAGATCAATTGCTTCAATTTGATTTACAGAATTGGAGAAAAATCCTGCAGAAACATCGTTGATGAAAATCTCCCATTTGTTGATGTTGAAGTTGATTTCCATTCTATAATTGAACCAAGCTCCTTGCGGATAAGCAACTGAAAAACCTGCCACTTGGTTAAATGTCAATGTTCCATTATCTCCAAAAAACGCATCTAAAGCATACGTTTGTCCCATCGTTGCCGTTTTCTGTAAATTGAAATATGCCGCTTTTCCTGTCGGAACTTTCATGTTAAATTCCATTGAAAACTGTCCGGTATTTAAAACACCAAAATGACGAATTACATCCGCAGGTCCGCCAGTTGATGTATTCGATAAGAAATAAATAGAATTGGAAGGACTTGCTGCGTCTGCATTGGAAACCAATACATCTTCTGCTCCACCAGGCGCATTGCTCCATGTTGTCCAAGCACCAGCACTTTGTGTTCCTAATTTTACTCCTGCTGTATAGGAATCAAAATTATCTGTAAATGTTTGAGCAGAAACTGCACCCGAAAGTAGAATTCCCATCCCGATAAGTAATCTTTTTTTCATAGTAATTTGTTTTATAGGATGTATTGTTTTTTGTTTTAACAGTTTAAATATACACTAAGCGATTGAAATACTGCTTCTTTTTATGTTTAAATTACGTTGTACTCTTGGAATCCAATTAGCTGAAGTACCTAAAATCTTGCCCATTTTTTATTCCTTTTACTGTTTCCAATAGCAAGCGAATCGTATTTTCAACATCTTCTTTCCGAACCGTTTCTACAGTTGTGTGCATATATCGCAAGGGAAGTGAAATCAATGCGCTCGAAACTCCTTCGTTGGAATACGCAAAAGCATCGGTATCTGTTCCTGTTGAACGGGAAGCCGCAGCGCGTTGAAAAGGTATTTTATTTTTTGTAGCAGTGGAAATTATTTGCTTCAAGAGATTATTTTGAACTGCAGGTCCGTAAGTTAAAACAGGTCCATCGCCAGATTTCAAATCTCCATTTTCAATTTTATCCACCATTGGCGTATGCGTATCGTGGCAAACATCCGTAATTATCGCAACATCCGGCTTGATGCGTTGTGCAATCATTTCAGCACCACGCAAACCAATTTCTTCTTGCACAGAATTCACAATATATAAAGCAAATGGCAATTTTGTCTTATCT
>CAIYXD010000037.1 GCA_903930085.1 uncultured Flavobacteriia bacterium | reverse complement strand
CATGAAATAAACCATCCCGTTGAAAAAATTCCACAATTGCTTCCTTCAGTAAACCTGGAATTTCAGAAAGACTTAAGTGTTTAGTATTTTTTGTGGATGCGGATTGTTTGGACATGTTCCATGGAATTAAAACTAAATAATACAATTTTTTCGTTGTTCTGTGTTCTAAAGTAATTTTCGTATACCGGTCCTGAAAATAAAAAACGCTCAAATTTTACCTCTACATTATTCGGGTCTTCATCGGAAATATCCGACAGTAGGTATTCGTCCGGACGGAATAAGGTGCGTTTGCCTTTTAAATTTACGGAATTTATTGCACCAAACAATTTTGCTTCTTCGATTCGTTTTGGCTTGTAATAGAAATCGTGTGGCTTTCCTTTTCGCGTAATTGTTCCATTTTTCATCGAATAAATGGTGTCACACAAACTTAAAACTTCGGAACCATCGTGTGAAACTAGCACCAAACTCATGCCGCGAATAGCTTTCAATTGCAGTAAATAATTGGCGATTTTACTGCGTAAACGTCCGTCCAAGTGCACAAAAGGCTCATCTAACAACAATACTTTTGGTTCACACGCTAGAGCGCGTGCAATTGCCAAGCGTTGCTGTTCGCCACCAGATAAGGTAACTGCTTTTTGCGTTCGAACAAGTTCCAATTCCATCAAATTCAATAATTCATCCACGAAGTTGTCGCGTTCTTTTCGGGGTAAAAACATTATTTTCTCCCGAATATTTTCTTCCACGGTATGGTAAATATCCAGCTGAAAATCTTGGTTAACCAGTTGGATTTCAGGATGACCAGGAACTAATTTTACACTCGGACCAATTACTTTTTTACCTTCTAAAGAAACTGTTCCACGCGTTGGATCGAGCAAACCACCCATGATTTTTAACAGCGAAGTTTTTCCGGCACCGCTTTTTCCAACAATGCCAATAATTTCACCAGCGCGCAAATGCATCGTTATCGATTCAAGAATTACCCGGTCGAATTTTAACTGAATATCGTTTACGTGTAACATTAAAACACCAATGCTTTTGGAAATTCTTTCGAAGCAATATAAATTCCCGGCATCGGATTAGCCATTGGTTCGTAGTCCTTTAAAAAGATGCGTAAGGTGATTTTATCCACTTCTTTGGTTAATTCATGGTTTTCTAAAATACTCATCGAAGCGCCCACATAAGCAGTTGGCGCATCGGAAGATTGGATTTCAAACAAACACATTTTTTCCACCTCATGGTGAAACGGCGTTCCATCGGGTAATTCTCCCACTAATGGAAATTGTGCGTTTTCATGCAGAACCATCTCAGTTACATCGGAGGTAATGGCAATTTCATCTTCCCATTCATACTTCAAATTATTTTCAGATTCCTGTCCTTCATGGTGCGCTTCGGCATGTTCCGGAGAGAAATTTTCATTCAATAAATAAACGTGTATTGTACATTGCATGGAAAGAGAATTATTCTGTTTGTAGTCATTTTTAAACTAATAAACACAAAAATACACACTTTCCGAAGAGTAATAACAGGAAACAAAAGAGAGAATCCACATCCTTTTGTTACTTTTGAGCTTTTAATTCACCATTAATCGTAAAACCATTGAAAACCCTGCATATTCACAAACATAAAGTTGATTCCATCTTACGTCGCCATCCATGGATTTTTTCCGGAGCAATTCAAAGTAACACAGATGAATTGAAGGATGGAGAAACCGTTACGGTAGAAGATCACAAAGGGAAT
>CAIYXD010000036.1 GCA_903930085.1 uncultured Flavobacteriia bacterium | reverse complement strand
TCTTTTGGTGTCTTTCGGATGCAAACCAATGGAAGGTTCATCCAAAATATACATGGAACCCACCAAACTACTTCCCATGGAGGTTGCCAGATTTATCCGCTGTGATTCACCACCAGATAACGAATTGGATTGTCTGTTCAAGGTTAAATATCCCAAACCTACATCTTTCAGAAAGCTCAAACGACTTGTGATTTCCGGTAAAATTCTTTTTGAAACCTGCTGGTCATAAGCATCTAATTGCAGTTCAGAGAAAAATGTATGGCTTTCCTCTATTGGCATAAGTACAATTTCTGTTATGGAATGGTTGGCAATTTTCACATAATTTGCGTCTTTTCGCAAGCGCGTTCCTTTACAATCGTTACAGGCAGTTTTTCCTCTGTAGCGAGAAAGCATAACGCGGTATTGGATTTTATAGGTTTGACTTTCTACAAATTTAAAAAATGCATTTAATCCGGTAAAATGTTTGTTTCCTGTCCACAATAAATCGTATTCTTTAGTTGTTAATTCACTTATTGGTCGGTGAATGGGAAAATCAAATTTCTTGGCGTTGTAAATGAGTTCATTTAAATATTCTCCCATCGAATCGCCTTTCCACGCGCCAATTGCTCCTTCAAATACACTGAGATTTTTGTTTGGAAAAACAAGGTTTGGATCAATTCCAATTACTTGTCCGTAACCTTCACACGTTTTACAAGCACCAAATGGATTATTGAATGTGAAAAAATGTTCGTTTGGTTCTTGAAACTCCATTCCATCCAGTTCAAAACGATTGGAAAAGGGTTTTTTATCGAAATTTTCAGCTAAAATTATAGCACAATCGCCATTTCCTTCTAAAAAAGCCAAATTAATAGAATCCGCATAGCGCGCTTCATTTTCTTCCGTGAAAAGCAAAGCAATTCGATCTACTACCAGCAAGGCCGTTTCGATATTTGAGGGCGTTTCAGTTATGCAATCCTCTAAGTCCAGCATTTCATTTCCCAACAATAACCGCGTAAAACCTTGCTTTTTCAATATGTCTAACGCACGCTCAGCTCCGTATTTATCGATGTTGTAAACGATTGGGTTTACAATAAACGCCTTTGTTCCTTCCTCCAGTGATTTCAAATAATTCACAACATCCGTTACCGAATGTTTTTTTACTTCTTTTCCTGAAATTGGTGAAATTGTCTTACCAATTCGTGCGAATGCAATTTTTAAATAGTCGTAAATTTCCGTTGTTGTGCCAACAGTAGAGCGTGGATTATTTGAAATTACTTTTTGTTCAATGGCAATGGCAGGTGAAATTCCTTTAATATAATCGGTTTCCGGTTTGTTCAATTTACCAAGAAATTGGCGTGCGTAGGATGACAAACTTTCAATGTAACGGCGCTGTCCTTCCGCAAAAAGCGTATCAAAAGCCAAAGACGATTTTCCAGAACCAGAGAGCCCTGTGATAACTGTCATTTTTCCATGGGGAATTTTTACGTCCAAGTTTTTTAGGTTGTGAACGCGCGCACCTTTTATTTCAATAAATTTTTGTTTGGACATAGGAATTTCAATCTGTTCAAAGTTAAAAACAGTTTTGGTAAAGACTTGTTCAAAACGAATGAAATTAGAAAAAAAGGCTAATTTATTTGGTTAATATAGAATATTGTGTAATTTAGCAATTATTAACTCTAAAAAACACGGTTGCCTATAGC
>CAIYXD010000035.1 GCA_903930085.1 uncultured Flavobacteriia bacterium | reverse complement strand
TTGTAAAATATACCAGATTATTCCTTGGTAAAAATCAGAATGGTACGCACCATTGATATGGTAGAAAATTTCACCCGGTTTTTTATTCAAAAGTATGAAATGTGCCATTGTCGCATCCTTAAATGCTTGTGCTTCCAGCATATTTTTTCCGCCCATATGCTGCTCCATTTCCTTTAATACAGCATATTGTGAAAGCGTTGAATCAACCATGAAATTTAAAGGCGCCATGAAATTTTTCTCGGCGGAACTTATCGTATCCAATGCTGTTCTTCCTTTTTTAAACAGCAGCGACGCATATTTTCGAGGAACATTTGTGGCAGTACACTTTATTTTTTTCTCCTTCGCAAAGTCCAATAGCGGTTTGTAATCCGTTTTATAATTTGGCCAAAGTCTGCAGGAATCCTCGAATTTCTTTGCATCTATCTTTCCTTCTAAATACATATTCAAAACGTTTTGCTGGTCCTGCTCAAACATTTCAAATCCAACCTGTAAATTCAATCCATTCTTTGTATACAATGCTTTTAACACTTCGAATTCCAGCCAATGTGCAATCGGATTATCGTGGTGCTCACCAAAGAATACAAATTCCTTTTCTAAAACTGCTTTCTGAAGTTTTTTGTAATTTACCTTTTTTCCTTTCGCATTGTATATAACAAAGGCTTGTTCATGCTGCGCAATAATTGGGCTAAGTGAACTAAACGAGATTAAAAAAATGAACGAGACTTTGAAAAAATGTTTCATGGAGCAATTTGTTTTTAGTGGAAATCTTTTGCTATTTGTTAACACAATAATAGGAAAAATAAGGGGAATAATACTTATTTTTGATCTATTCTATGAACAATCGTCTGACAATTTTCAAAGGGATTAAAACCTTACTCTCGCGTTTAGGAATCGTTTTCTTTATGATGACGCTTTGCAGATTTCTATTCTTTTTTTTTAACCGAGACAGCTTTTCTAATGCTGGAATCAATGAATTTGCTGTTGCCTCTTGGTTCGATACCATTACCATTACATTGTTTTTTTTTCCGTTTATTGTGCTGCATTTCCTTCCTGCACCGGAAAATCTTTTTAGGCTAAAAGAAACTATACTAAAAGTTTATTTTCACCTGACGAATACCTTGATGATTGGTCTAAATCTAATGGATATCGAATATTTCAAATATACCAGCAAGCGTTCCACATTTGATTTATTTGCAATATTGGGCGCTGGAAATGATTTCTCACAACTGGCGTTAACCTTTATTAAAGACTTTTGGATTCTCCTCATTTTTCTAGCTGTATTTGCTTTTCTTTCAGAATGGTTGTATCGAAAAACAAAAAATTCCTACGTCGCGTCTCAAAAAATACTACGGCCATTGCTGGTAAATGTTCTCCTTTTTCTTCCACTTATAGTCATTGTTGGACGTGGCGGTTTTCAGCTGAAGCCTATTGGAATGATGGAAGCGTCAAAATTCAGTAATCCGGAGAATTCAGCACTTGTTCTAAACACTCCTTTCACCATGATAAAATCTTATGGAAAGGAAAGGCTCGAAATAAAAAACTACTATTCGCTCGAGGAAGAACTTAAAATTTTCA
>CAIYXD010000034.1 GCA_903930085.1 uncultured Flavobacteriia bacterium | reverse complement strand
GCTACAAAATAAACATAGGTGGGTTTTGACCGACGAATATTGGAAGCCATTAAACTGTAACCAGCTATTTCATACTCATTTATTTTTTGCACCATGGCAAAATCCATAGGCCCTTGTCCCAAATGAGCGCCAACATCGAAAATAACATATTTGGTAGTATCTTTCGGAAATGTATATTTATGAAAGCCCACCCTGCTGCTTGATGTTAACTCTGCACGGATATTGTAATCTTTAAGGTAAACGCTGTGGTAACCGGGTCGAGCTACTTCGTCACTATGGCTAAAAGAAGATTTATAAGCCTCCATTCCCAAATGCCCTTTGAATTTACCAACAGTTGGCATTACAGGAATGCCCGACAATTGCCATTCGTGCACATGCGAAAAACATCTTACTGAAAGTGTGTCATAAAGATAACCTGCTTTCCAGTCGCCTTTTACCCAAGTATCCGGGCTTAAGCTCACCATGCCAAATGGTCGGGCAGCAGAAGCAAAGAAAAACCAACGGGATTTATGCGTATCAATAAAAGGATTGACATACTTAGTTAAATCACTTGCTGTTGCTTTGGACGTAACGACTTGAACAACAATAGGAATAAAGAGTATAATCTTTCTATATAAACGATATTTCATTTTTACTTTTGATATTTTATTCGAGATTATATAGCTTAGTTTTTTATTGACATTTGTTTATTGTACGATCAGTTTTGTAGTACTTATTTTCTGGCCCGATTGTACCGAAACCATATATACAGCGCTTTTTAACAAGCCAGCAGTATTTATTTCAATGAAATTTTTGCCGGAAATATTGGTTTGATATACCACTTGCCCCTGAAGATTGTAAATTATTACTTTGAAAATTTCAGATTCATTTGCGCCATCCACTTTTATAGAGAGCTTGTCGTGTTTCAATGGATTTGGAAAAACACTAACGCCTGATAAAAAAATATTTGTATCTGTGTTTAATGTCCCATCAACAATAATTTGATCAATTTTAGTGGTAACACTTGCCTTTTTGGTGCGATAAATACGAAACCAATTGATGGCGCTCAAATCGGGGGTACCTCCTGTTATAGTAGCAGTACTAAAAGGCAGTGTCACCAAATTCCATCCATTTTGCAAGGGAGTATTAGCGTTCTTAGTATCAATGTTCCAGCTAAATTCATTTTTATCAAATGCTCCACCGCTGCCTAGTTCAACTTGATTGGCAGTATCATGTGCATTTATGTCCGATACAAAATACCAGAATTGCAGATTTCCGTTTGCTATGGTTGAACCGGTATTAATAGGTGGCGAAAAAACTTTTTTAAAATCAGTTGTAACTGTTCCAGTTGCTCCAACCGATTGTAGAGAAGCAGTCCCTTCTTTTTTGTCGGTACTGTTTACCGTTACTGTGCTAGCCGATGTCCAGTCAGTATTCGAATCGCAAGTAGAAATAATTTTGCTTACGGGGTATGGATTTACAGTTATAACAACAATAGCATTTTTGTTGCCATCCTGAGTAGTTACTGTAATATTGCAAGTGCCTGGTGCTACTGATGTAACCAATCCAAGCAAGTTAACGGTTGCCACATTGGTATTACTCGAGGTCCAAGTTATGTTTTTGTTTGATGCATTTGATGGAGAGATAGTTGCTGTAAGCTGCTGCTGGTTACCCATTGCAATTGTTGCAGTAGTAGGAGACACTGTTATACTGCTCACAAATATCTGATCAGTTGAAGTAATGGCCGTAGTTGCTGTTTTTCCACCATCCTCGGTAGTTGCGGTTATGATAGCTGTCCCAATCGAACTGGCAGTAACCATTCCTGTTGCACTTACGGCAAATGCTGTGTTATTTGAAGTCCAAGTTATGTTTTTGTTCGATGCATTTGCTGGAGCTATTGTTGCTTCTAGTTGCGTTGAACTACCTATGCTTACAGTTAAAGAAGCTGGTGATAGAGTTATTCCTGTAACCGGAATATTTACAAGGCTACCATTTCCAGCCCAAGTTGCTAATTTGCTGTAAATATTCCCGGTTCTTTGTTCTGGTATTGTGATATTTGCGACAGCGTCAGCACCAAGCCTGTCTTCCAGTTGTTTGTAATACAGACTTCGTGTACTCACATGGACACCAGCGGATCCTGATTTTTCCCAATATCCACGAAAAATAATACCTGGGTATTTAGTAGGACTAAATGAAGCAACAAGTTCATTACCAATACTTCCAATTAAAAAATTTTGAGATCCCTTAGAGGCGTCATTTACTAAACCTTCGCATTCGAGATTCCAACCAACCGTTTGTGCTCCACACCAAGCATGACCATTAGATAAATC